>JAYVKQ010000242.1:0-4234 GCA_043768285.1 Saprospiraceae bacterium
TCTAAAATATAGCGATATACTTTTGACAATTTTTGCACAAATTTAACGGCGGATTCTGGATTTTCAGGAATAATATTGACCAAAGTATTCAAACTATTGAACAAAAAATGTGGGTTCACTTGATTTTTCAACCCTTCTAATTGTGATACCACATTTTCACGTTGCAATATCTCTTTTTCGGTCATTGTTTTTTCCCACATGGACATATAACGTATGCTTTCATAGACACCTGCTATCATAAAAAAGCTCACCAAACTGGCTGCATTTATTTGAAAAGGCTTTGGTGCTGTTTTTATATGTAGCATAAAAGGTTCTAATATCATATGACATACATTGCACAGAATAATAATTGTTAAAAAACAGCGTAATAGTATCCAATATAATCGCTTTGTATTATCCGCTATATCCGGAAATTTTGTATTACCGACGATAAAAAAATACCGACATATATGCCAATATAGTATGGTATAAAATGTTGAAAAACATAAACTTATCCAATATTCAGGTGTTCCAATTCTTTCATTAAAGAAAATTAGAGGCACTAAAAGAGCAACTATCGGGATACCGATTAGGCGAAATTTTAAATCATTATAGCCCAATATGGGATGCTTTTTTGCGAACATTTTTCGATATTTTTAGAACTGCACGCGCCACAACACATCAGGAAAAAAGCCAATTTGATACACATTATACAATTGACCGCGCTCCTTTGAATAGCGTTGTTGGAAAATGTTTTTGTTATTGGTTACATTTTGAAAATCTAAGAAAAACTGTTGCGTAAACTGGCGTTTTGAAGAATTGAGGGTATAGCCAAACTTAACATCCCAACGGAAATAGGGCGTTTGTTGTTCGCTATATGCTTTACTATCATTATATACCGCTTCACCTTTTTGCTTGGATTTGGCTATATCTATTGGCGTAACATAGCGTCCACCTGCCCATGTCACTTTCGTATCAAAGGTAAAGGCATTTTGCTTATTTTTACCAAATTTGAACTCTTTTCCAAGCAAAGCATTGGCAATATAGTTAGAATTGAAAGCGGTATTGCGTTCAATGCCGTCCGAACCTTTGTATTTTGAATCGAAAATAGAAGCCGTTGACAGCATATACCAACCTTGTGCAAAGAATTTTTCTACGGTCATTTCTACGCCATAATTATTGCCTGTGCCGTTACTCGTTAAGTTGGGTTTTGACGCAAAACCGAAGTCAGAACCTGTATTTAAAGCCGAATATACTGAGGGGGTAGGCTCAACGGCGATTTGGTCGAGGTATTGATAATAGGCTTCAATTTTAGCGTGCCAAACGCTGTTCGGCTTCATATCGTAGCCTATCACAAAATGCTGTGAACGGGCGAAATCTAAGTTTTTATTTGTCTCAATCCATTGATTATCAAGGGTTTTGGCGCGGTCAAGCAAAATGGGCAAAGGCTGCATTTGGTTATGTATTCCATAGCCAATACTCACAGTTTGCTTAGGCGATACATGATAATTAAATGCCAAGCGTGGCTCTAAGGCGTAAGTATTATTGAAGTCTAAATATTGGGTATGGATACCGGCGTTGAAGGTCATACGGTCATTGGGTTTATATTGCCATTGGC
This sequence comes from Saprospiraceae bacterium, assembly GCA_043768285.1. Lineage (GTDB taxonomy): Bacteria > Bacteroidota > Bacteroidia > Chitinophagales > Saprospiraceae > JAAFJT01. Next base: position 1,598 of record JAYVKQ010000242.1, read on the forward strand.
TGTATAGTTCTGCCAAAGTAGTGGCAGAATTATTCATACGCTCAGGTCGCCAAACGGTTTCGGCGGAATCTCTGAAAAGCGTATTGATGTCGAGGCGCATATTTTGCACCATAATACCTGTGCGAGAAGAGAGTTTAGCATTGTATTTTTTATTCAAATAGCTCGACACGCGATAGGTCGTTACGAAATCTGATAAGTCGAAATATTGCTTGCGTTCACCACTTTTTAAAAACCGATACGCATCATATGTATTGCCAGCATGAGACGCAGATATAACTGTTCTAATATATGAATTGTTGTTAATCAAATAGTTATGTTTTAAACCAATGATACCGAGCTTAGATTTTGCATAACTATCTTCACCTTTTTCAGCAAAAAAATCTGTTGAATCAATATCCTTACTTAAAAAAGCAATATCGCTCAAACCGCCGATGCCATAGAGTGAAAATTTGCCCAACTTGGTTTGCCCAAAGTCAATATTAAAGGTCAAATCCCTGTAAGCGGGTAGGGCAGTAGTGCCGACATTGACACCCGCTTTTTGCGCCAATTCGACAAACGAATGGCGATAAGCGACCACAAAAGACCCGCCATTTTTCTTATTCAAAGGTCCTTCAATCATGGCTTCAAGACCCGTAAAAGCGGCTAATTGTGCCGTAAATTCCATTTTTTCCTTATTGCCACTCCGCAAACCAATATCAAAAACGCCTGCCGTTGCGTTGCCATATTCGGCAGGGAAAGCGGAGGTTAAAAAATCAGAATTGCGTATCATATTCGGATTGAGGGCAGACACGGGTCCGCCCGTAGTGCCGAGTGTCGAAAAGTGATTGGGGTTTGGAATAGGTAGCCCCTCCAAACGCCATAGCACACCTACAGGCGAATTGCCACGAATAACAATGTCGTTTCGACTATCATTATTGGTAGCCACACCTGCAAAATTGGCTGCCAAACGGCTCACGTCATTGCGCCCGCCCGAGAAGCGTTGCACTTCTTCTACGTTGAATTGTCGTGCCGAAATAGTCGCTAATTCATTCATGGTTTGTGCTTTTTCTACTTTACCAGAAACTGTCATGGCATCCAATTGCTGCACACTTTCTTCCAATTTAATATCTAAAATGGTCTCTTTTCCCGCATTGACCACTATATTGGGCAGCGTCATTGGATTGTAGCCAATAAAAGAAATGGTCAATTGGTGACGACCTGTTGGCACGTTTTTAAGGCTAAAATTACCATTTTCATCTGTGACACTGCCCAAAGTAGGCGTTATACCGTTCACAATTATGGCAGCTCCTACGAGGGGCGTTTCGGCGGCTTTATCCATAATAGTACCGCGAATGGTTTGTGTGATTTGGCTATATACAGCCGTTGACAGAGTGATTAAAAAAACAATTAAAAACAGTTGGGTGATTTTGGATTGCATAATGAAATATTTTAATTTTGGTTGATTATACTATCATGTGTTGTTTCAGCATAATGTACATGTTTCGTCGTCATGTTCGGAGATCTTTCAAAGTTCCCCGAATATATGTTGAGACACTTTAAAATCAATTTACCCTTAATTAATGAATACAAAAGTGCACATACACCTTTATATATGCAATTTAAAAAAAGTGAACTGTCGAATATTAGGAGTGAATTGTAGAAACAACACATTCATTTACTAAAAGTGAAAGAATGAATTGTTATAATTGATACTGGGGTTTCGGAAACAGAAAATTGAGGAAACCTTTTCCCACTTATATATGTACTTTATGCGCGCATTTTAATCGCATCGTTAGGTGCTAAATATGGGTAACAATGTACACAACAACGTTATTTTAAGTCTCATGGAGGTGTAATCTGCGCCATTTCACTTCTATGGGGCTTCTGAAAAACGCAGACTGAGCCGTATTACCCATATTTAGCACCTAACTGTGCTGTGAGTGTTAGCAAACTTTAATGCGTGTCGTTGCTATCAAACAACATTGCACACGATATAAATTCGACGGTACAATTTTGCCAAGTTATTTTTCAATCGTTATTTAATGATAAAAGTTAAGGTTTTCTTAAACTCAAAAGGTGGATTAAACTAAAGAAAGGAGGGGTGGTCTATTAGGTGTATTCAATTTAGTAACCCAATTTTTAATCTTTTAAATTATTCAAGTAATGAGAAACAAATTTTTGGCAATCGCCTTATTCGTTATCGGCAGTACAGTTGCCACATTTGCACAAAACACACCCGTTGTAGATGCACGTGAACAAAACCAAAAAGGACGCATCAAAGAAGGCGTTCAGGATGGAGATTTAACAAAACATGAAACAAAAAAATTAGTAAAACAACAACGCCATATTAAAAAAGCCGAAGCTAAAGCTAAATCTGATGGCACAGTGACGGCAGCTGAACGCGCCAAATTGGATAGAAAACAAGACAAAGCAAGTCGTAAAATTGCGAAGCAAAAGCACGACGGGCAGGATAGACATTAAGATGTTGAAACAACATACCCCTCAGTATTTCCGCATGAAAAAAAGCTCTTCCACATATTGAGGGCACTAAAAAGTCCAAAATTTTAAAATTGTAAACTGCAAGCGAAAATATTATTTTAAATATTTTATAATATAAAAATAATATTTCTTATTACCCTAAATATTTTGTCTATTCAG
>JAYVKQ010000243.1:0-29928 GCA_043768285.1 Saprospiraceae bacterium
GTTTGGTCGTGAGTTGAGCGCAATGGCAGCCCTATATCCCGTACTATTGGTGATAGTTGGCACATCTGACGTGATACATATGCTCTCAAAATACATAGACGAACTACGTCGAGGGCATAGTCGAGAGGACGCTATTCGCATGACAATGAAAGAAATTGGCTTGGCAACTTTAATGACAGCGATTACTACGGCAACAGGCTTTGCAACCCTCGTGACAAGCCGTATCAAACCCATACAAGATTTCGGTATTAATGCCGCAGTGGGGGTAATGGTAGCATATGTTACCGTTTTGTTACTTTCAACTGCCTTTATGTCCTATTTAAATGTCAATGACCTTATTCGTTTTAAAGCCAATCAACAAAAGGATAGTTATAGTCGTATTGAGCGTATTATGTCTTGGGTTTATGACGTAACAAAATTTCATAACCGCAAAATTGCCCTCATTGCTTTGGGTATTTTGATGCTCTGCGTGTATGGTATTTCGCGCATCAAAACCAATTATAGCATCGAAGACAATATGCCCATTGGACAAAAAGTAACAGAAGATTTTTTCTTTTTTGAAAAAGTATTTGCAGGTTTTCGTCCTTTGGAATATGCCATATTTGCACAAAATGGATGCAAGGCAGATGATTTCGATGTGATGACACAAACGGCAAAAGTGGAAAATTATTTGCGTACTATTCCTTCCATTCGCGCTATTAATGCGCCCACTATGGTCTATAAAAGTCTTAATCAAATGAATAATGGCGGTAGCTACGCCGCTTATACGATGCCCACAGATTCGGCAGAATACGTTGATTATCAAGGCTTAGTGGATAAACTGCCCAAAGGCACGAATAGTATCTTATTATCAAAAGATGGTGATAAGGCGCGTATTGCGACCCGCATTGCGGATTTGGGCGCGGACAGTGTGATGGCAATAGGCGATAGAATTGACGCTTGGATAGCTGCCAATACTGACCCCTCAGTTTCTACATTCAAAAGAACAGGCACAGGCTATATTATTGATAAAAATGCCATGTATGTGCGCGGCGATTTGCTTGAAGGCTTGGCGTGGGAAGTTGGCTTAATTGCTCTATTGATGGGTTTGATGCTTAGAAATGTGCGGATGATTCTCATTTTTCTTATTCCAAATTTATTTCCCCTACTTTTTGCAGGCGCATTAATCGGGTTCTTAGGCGTTGATTTAGATGCTGGGATTTCAATGGTTTTCACTGTCATTTTTGGTATTGCGATTGACGATACTATTCACTTTTTAAGTAGTTTCAATATTAATAAAAATAAGGGTTTAACTGTAGATGAAGCCTTAAAAACTACCCTTTTGGAGACAGGAAAGCCCGTTTTTCTAACAACAGTTATCTTATTTTTCAGTTTTTTAGTGATGCTATTCAGCATACATCCCCCCTCAGTAACGATAGGCAAATTGATTGCGGTGACGCTCATTACTGCTTTATTGAGTGATTTATTTATCAATCCAATTTTGCTAAGGTGGTGGATAAAGGATAAGTAGGCAATAGGCAGGGAATTGATTTCATTAGTGTTCAAAAGATTTTGTATTAAAAATAACGTATTGATTTTCAATATTTTACAATGCTTCTCAACAAAGGTTTAGTAAACTGAAAATTATTTTTTTTGAAAAAAAATAATTTTCAGTTTACTAAACCTACGCACAAAAAATTTTTACGCTATTTACCAAAATCCTTTGAACACTAATGAAATCAATTCCATAATTCTCAACTTTCTGTTTCCGAAACTACTACTGTATCACTAAGGTATCTGCTTCCCCAATGACAAAATATTAGCAAACAAACGATAAGCACCCGCCACGCCCATAGGCATTTGACGGAAAAACGAATAGCCCGTATAGACATAATGCCCCTTGCCATATTTGGCAATCAATAGACCTCCGTCTTCTTTTTTCTCGTTGGTATCGTTGCAACTCAAAATGGTTTCGTATTCCTTATCCCATTCGCTGGCAAAATACAGCCCACGCTCTTGTACCCAATTTCTAAAATCCTTTTGGGTGATTTTGTTAGGCACATTCAAAACGGGGTGGTCGGGTTTCAGAATACGCATTTCGGCATCTTCTTCTGTCGTTCGTCCGCGACCCAATTTGAAAGGATATGGTCCCAAATTTTGTATCAGTAAATCACGTCCTGTTGTGTTGTATTGCACCACGAGCGTACCGCCATTTTTTACATAATCCAATAATTTTTGATTGTAAAATTTCAATTTCTCCTTTGTATTATACGCGCGAATACCCATAACAATGGCATCATACTGGGTCAAATTATCGGCATTTTGAATATCTACATCTGTCAATTGTGTTATTTTATAATCAATTTGGGCAAGGCAAGCGGGCATATCATCACCTGCGCCGTTGTAGTAGCCGATATTAGTACCGCGTTTTTCGATATTAATTTTCACCAATTTTGCTTCGCAAGGTTGCAGAACGGTTTGGGTCGGTATGTGGTCATATTCAATCAGCCTAACAGCTTGTGCGTCAAATGTTTGTGTAGATGGGGCTGTTTCAGCATTGGCTTTTGTCCGTTCAATTATTTGCACTTTTGCGCCTATCATGGCTTCCGCTTCGCCCTTGAATGGGGTCATTTTGAAGGTCAAAATTTGTTCTTCACCTTTTTGCCTAAGTGTAAAAGTTCTATTTTGTGGTTCAATTGACCACCCACCTGGGGGTACATCGGGTATCAGCATACCTGTAATATTAGCCGTTGCAGATTTGACCACAAATTGAATTTCCTTCGGTTCGTTGTTGCCAAAGACATATACTTTTTCTGTCATGTTCACAAATACTGAGGGGGTCACTTCTAAAGGGCGATATATCTCCCCTTTCGCAGGGTTGGCGTAGCGATTGACCACATCGGTTTCGTAAGTTATGGTATTGCCTTCGATATTGACATTGAAACGCACTTTGCCAGTACGCGGCGTTTCGGGTAAACCACGCAAGGTTTGGTCTTTTACATTATATAGCCCCGGTGCAGAACGGTCTAAAAGCCAATACGGAACTGTCAAATCCGTAGGGTATTTTACGGTATCTCCCTTTGTAAATGATTTATTATATACTAAAATCTGATTTGGGAAGGCATTGTTTTTGACAATTACGCCCGTTTTTGTATTCACTACGTCTATGCTTTGTAATTGCACATTGGCAGTTGAGCGATTAATGATTTCATAATTGATGGGTAAACCGCCCTTACCATCATACTGCGCTTCGCGTGTAGTGGCTTCAAAATAAATACCACAGCACCACGCAACCACTTTTTCAATATCCGCTAATTTTTTAGTGCGGTAATTGCTTGTAGGCATTTTTTCAATCATTCTCCGAACGGATAACAAGGCTGAAATACTCGCCGTAGGATTATCCAATCTATAATTTTTTTCAATATCGGCTAAGGCTTTACCAATCGGTTCGCCGCCTTTCAAGCGTGTCCACGACGTATTGATGCCCTCAAAGGGGTCTTTAGTCGCCTTAATATCGTCTTTTGAACCTTTTAGATATTGTAAATATTCTAAATTTGAGCCACGACTACTTAAAGTACCCATGGCTTGGCATTTGTGCATCGAGCGACTTTCGGCGGCAATTTCGTCATTCGATTTGCCTTTTGTGGGTAAAAACACACCCGCATCTAAGGAAATGGTTTGTTCTTTTTTGACAAATTCATCAAATTTTGCTTGGCTACCGAACCAAAACCATGATAAATTATGAAACAAACGGCGCGGTTGCCACGCTTCTACCCCATATTTCAATTGCTCAGGAAATAGGGAAGGGTTGCCCACTATATCAAACGCCTCGTTACTCAATACCGCCGAACTCGTGTGATGCCCATGCGTATCATAAGCCGTATCAATGGAAAAACGATTGATAATGACATCAGGTTGCACCTTGCGCATTGCCCATACCACATCGGATAGTACTTCTTGTTTGCCCCAAATATCCATCGTTTCGGCAGGTGATTTTGAAAAACCAAAATCATTAGCACGACTGAATAGCTGTTTGCCCCCATCAGTAGCACGCGCCATTAGTAGCTCTTGAGTACGCAAAGCACCGAGATATTCGCGCAACTCTGTACCAATCAAATTTTGCCCACCATCGCCCCTTGTGAGCGAGAGGTAGGTAATATCCATATGCCGTGCATTGGCGAAATAAGAAATCATGCGGGTATTTTCATCATCTGGGTGCGCTGCCACATATAGCACCGTCCCCAGCACCTGCAATTTTTTTATGGCATCATATATATCCGAAGAAGTCGGCTTTTTGGGTGCTACTTGGGCTTGAAATACTGAGGGGGTCGCCATAAGGCAAACCATGAAGCAATAGAGTATCTTTTTGGAAAAGGCTTTATTCATGTTTTATTTATTTTTTTCTAAAAAACTAAAACACAAATGTATTACAAAAGAGAACATAATAGTATATGCTTTTAGTCAAACTGTTTATAATTCCGTTTTACATCAGAAAAATAGTTCCATAGCAATCTTATCCGCAAACAATTTTCCTGCGGTAGTCAAAAAATATTTCTTACCATCCGTCTCAACCGTTTCATTATGAACATATTGTACAATATGGGTATTGAAATGGGTGAGGTATTGTTTCCCAAATTGCTTATGGATATGCGCAGGGTCGCAGCCCCAAATGGTGCGTAGGCTGGTCATCACGTATTCGTTGTAGCGTTGTGTGGGCGTAAGGTCTTCTTTTTCAAAAGGGAGAATATTGTCGTTTAGGCTTTTGATATAGTGCGCATTGTTGGCAATATTCCATTGGCGGCTCGTGCCATTGAACGAATGGGCAGATGGACCAATACCCAAATACGGTATGCCATGCCAATAGTTAGAATTGTGCCGTGCAAAACTATTGGGTTGTGCAAAATTCGATATTTCGTAGTGAATATAGTTAGAATGAGCCATTTCGCGCATCAATACTTCAAACTGTTGCGCTGATTTTTCCTCCTCAACGGGTTTTGTGATGCCTTTTTGAATATGCTTATGGAGGGCTGTTCCTTCTTCAACCGTCAAAGCATAACACGAAATATGGGGAATATCATAGTCAAAAACAATTTTCAAATTCTGTAACCATTGCTCGTGGCTGGTCGAAGGTGCGCCGTATATTAAGTCCACCGTAAGATTATCGAAACCGACATCTTGAGCATATTCGATACACGCGCGGGCTTCGATAGCATTGTGCGCCCTATTCATAAACAACAAATCTGCTTCCGAGAAAGACTGAATTCCGATGCTTAAGCGATTGATGGGGGTGTGGTTTTTCAAATCTTGGAGATAATCTAAACTCAAATCATCAGGGTTGGTTTCAAACGTAATTTCGGGATTTTCGACAAGTGTAAAATGTGCATTTATTTTTTCAAAAACAGTATCTAACTCTTTGATACTCAATACTGAGGGGGTGCCACCGCCGAAGTAAATAGTCTCGATAGGCGCGTTGCTGAGATACTCTTTTTGCACATCCAATTCGGTCAAAATAGCCAATAGCAAAGCCTCTTTTTGACGCAAAGTGGTCGAAAAATGAAAATTGCAATAGTGACACGCTTTTTTGCAAAAAGGAATATGGATGTAGATACCCGCCAAAGTGACTGAATGGACTATGATAAAAATGTAGTTTCGGGTGCAAAGAAATTAAAAATCGGCTTTACTTTTGTGCGAATTTTGATTTATTTTTATAAAATTATCTTGCTATCATCACTTTTTTACTATAATTTTCTTCCTCTAACCTAACATTTAAGATATAAAAACCCTCTGTGACTCCCAGAATATCGAGCTTTACGATATTATTTGATGGTGACACCTCACACGTTTTTTGTAAAATACTTCTGCCCGTCATATCTATAAGGTTAATCTGAGCTAATCCCTCGGTTTCCATAGTCAACTCAACATTGATATTTTCGGATGATGGATTAGGGTAAGTTTGTAATTTTTCAAGTTTTTTTACATCACCAATTTTTTCGGTATCATCTTCACGGGTAAAGATATTTTCTGCAATATTGACCTCCAGCTTGTAGCATTGTGTTGTGCTGCTTGCCGAGGTAGAAAATACCCGCACATAATAATAATCCATTGGTGCATTGTTGAACACAATTTTTTCGTCAGATAGTGCTTTTCTATTAGATGTTCCTATCAATAGATGCTGCGAATTATACAAACGTACATCATAATCATTCGGCAAGTTGGTTAACGACACTTGAATATGCTTATGGGCATCAGCAACTTTAAATACAAAATAATCATTGTCTATTTTGCTATCAATAAGAGCCGTTAGCGTGGCATTCAAAGGGATTTCTTTCGCAGTGCTAAATGTATTGTTGCTGTTCAATTCAAAAATATCGCTGCACATATCACTGGCAGGAAGTGTCGTAAATAAAGAAATTGGGCTATATTCAGCTTTGTCAGAACAAAGCGATTTAATGCGATACTCATATGTAGCATCAGCCAATAATTTGTCAATCTGTACAATTGTCACATTATTAACTGTCATAGACTGCCAAGCATTAATACTTTTGACTTTATATTCAACGATATAATTTTTAATATCCAAAGAAGCCATCCAAGTTATCGTAGCGGATTGTGCTGAAATATTTTGTGCTGAAAGACCAGAAGCCGCTACACAACCAACCACAGGCGGGGTTAAAGCATCGCTCGACAAGAGACTTGAACGTGCCCCACCAAAAGCAAAAATTGCTTGAATACGTGCTTTTTGACCACTCGAAAACATATTCATACATCCATCATCGGTATAGTCCATAAAATTCATAAACATATCCCCTTTATTATCATTGCTACATGAAATATGCGGAAATGTGACACAACCATAGTTAGGCTCTCTTTGTTGGGGTGTATCATGCACCAAATCGTCACCGCAATCGTTATCGCCCCATGTATGTCTTAAGTTGAGCCAATGCCCTACTTCGTGCGTAGTCGTGCGACCCATATGAAACGGAGCAACTACATTGCCTTTTGTTCCAAAAAAACGGTAATCAATCACAACACCATCATACGCCGCCAAGCTACCAGGCATTGAGCTATATCCCAAAACACCACCACCAATAGAGCAGACATATAAATTAAGATATTTTGAAGGATTCCAGGGTGCGATGCCACCCATACTTGGTATTTTTACATCATCTGATTTGCCCCAAGGCGTTTTTCTGGAAGAAGCGTAACGCACAATACCATTTGTTGCCGTACCTTCTGCTGTACGTTGTGCCAACTTAAATTCGATGCCACAATCGGCTGCAAGGGTTTGAAATACTGAGGGGGTACTTGTCGCATCTTTATTCAAGCGACGATAATCATTATTCAAAACTTCTAATTGAGACATAATTTGTTCATCGCTTATATTTTCAGAAGGATTTGCAGTGCGGTGTATGATATGTATCACTACAGGGATAGTAATGACAGAACCCCTAACGGATAACTGGGGCGTAGTGATATATTGTAGGGTATGACGCTCAATGGCTTCGACATTATCTAATACCTCAGGGAAATATTTGGTATGGTCTAAATGATACTCCTGTGTAGCGCACGACCTCGTCGGCGTTTGAGCAGAAATGGAGGATAAAACAAAAAAGGATACTGCGATAGCAGGTGCTAAGAATTGTAAGTTTCTCATGAGTTGTTGTTGGTATAAATTGTAAGATTTAAAATTGATTCGTGCTATCAATCATTCAAATCACAGTCCTTTATGCCGACTATTAACAACTAAAATGAGGCTATGTGTGACAGGGAATAAAAACAATGTTACATCCTTGATAGTCTATGAAAACCAAAATGTATGAATATTTATATGCGTAAGTTTTTTTTTATAAATAATTAATACATAATCAATTAAATAGCTTTCAAAAAAGGGTAGATAATGGTGTAACTATTTTGTGGAAAAATTTATTTGTTGATTTTTGGGCTTTTTTCATTATTCCCCTTCTTTTTTTTCTCACTATTTAGTATTTCGCAATATAGCCACATTGTATTGGGTGCGCGGCTTGTACCGCCAAAATAAGGTTGGATAATACTGACCCTTTGGGCAAGTTTTTTAAACTTTTGTGTTTCTGTTAATGTGCCTGTTTTAGTTTCGATGATAATTGTCACTTCATTTTTTTCAAAATTAGTTACCATTGTTACATAAATATCTTCATTGGGCTGGGCTGTTACAAAGCGTTTTTCATCAAATATTCTTTTTTTATGAATATGCCAATAAGAAACAAGCTCAAAAACGTGCGTGTACGGATTGTATCGCCAACCAACCATAGCTGTGGTATGTAGCGGATTTGTAGGCGTAAAAGTAATGCCTGTGAGTTTATTATAATCCCATTGATCTTCGTGATATTGCCCATTACTGAGGGGCATGCTATAGCAACTACTTGTATCAAAACGACACAACCATTTTAAAGTATCTGGCTTGTTGATAAAACGGCTGAATAGATTGCGAGGCTTAGAGAAATGGCTGTTTTTTTCAAAAATAAAGGTATGCTTGGAACGGGTAGTATCGCTTGCATATAATGGAATTATAGGCAACAATGCTAATAAAAGGCATATGTTTTTGATGTTTTGAACCATAGAAAAGAGGGGTATTGCCAATAGTGCGGAGAAAATAAAGCCAAAACGACAACATATTTATAAAATAATTATCATCAAAAAAAACTATAGTCACGCATAATTTCAACCGTCAACTAAGCTCTCCAAATAAGTCGTCAACAATCTGATACCATATGCCGTAGCATTACGCCCATTTCCTAACTCATTGGTTTGCAAGACTGTACCTGCAATATCAAGATGCGCCCAAGAGGTATGACCATCAATAAAAAATTCTAAAAATTTGGCGGCTGTTATGGCTCCTGCCATCGGCTTATTACCTAAATTGGCAATGTCGGCTACGTCCGATTTCATATCCTCCATATAGACATCCCAAATAGGCATACGCCAAACGCGCTCACCCGTAGCGTCTCCTGATTTCAACAGAGCATTGGCTAAGTTGTCGTTATTGCAGAATAAGCCAGAGGCATTGTAGCCCAGCGTATTGACGATAGAACCCGTCAATGTTGCGAGGTCAATAATGGAGTCGGGATTGAAGTTTTTCTTCATATATGCCAAACCATCCACCAATATCAACCGACCTTCGGCATCTGTGTCTATGACTTCAATCGTTTTGCCCAAATAAGATTTTATAACATCGCCAGGTCTGGTACTTGCGCCATCAACCATGTTTTCAGTAGAAGGAACAATACCAATAAGATGAATAGGTAAAGCCAGTTTAGCAGCTAACTCCATTGTGCCGAATACGGCAGCCGCGCCACCCATATCGGACTTCATAAAGTGCATATTATTCGAAGGCTTTATGCTGATGCCACCCGTATCGAAAGTTATGCCTTTGCCCACCAAACCAACTTTAGGTAAAGTCTTACCTTTCTCGGCTTTGGGTTTATATTCCATAATGATAAAACGCGGTTCGTGTTCGCTACCCTTATTGACAGAAAGAAAGGCGTGTAAACCCGCTTTTTCACAGTCGTTTTTATCTAAAATGGTCGTCTTGTAGCCATGTTTTTCCCCAGAGGCTACTGCCCAATCGCTTAAATACTGAGGGGTCTTGACGTTGGGTGCTGCGTTGACCAAATCCATGATGCGCGCCTGCGTTTCGGCAGTGGCTATGGCTTTATCGATATGTTGTTGCGCTTTGTCAAAAGATTTATCAACAAAAAGGGTCAATTCAGCTTCTGGTTTGGCAAGAGGGTGGATGCCATTCGGGTCAGATTTATACAGCCCAATACGATAAGTACCTACCAAAAGTCCATTGATAGCCGCTTGGATAATGGCACTATCAGAACAATTTGAATGTATAAAATCTAAGGAAAGTGCAGATGTGAGTTTATTTTTTTGTTGAATGGAAAAAGCTCGAAAGGCAGCTAAAAAGTCTCCAGCATTACTCTTTTCGCCCAAACCCAAAAGATAGACTTTGGTTTCTCCATCAAAAAAACAGGTAATTTCTTTAAAGTCAGCTTTAAAATCACTTTTAAGGCTTTGATAAGGTACATCAAAGTCAGCAGCAATTGTCTCAAGGGTCGCGTCTAATGTTTTGTTTTTATGAACAGGGATGACGACGGTTCCTTGTGGTTTTGTGTATAAGTACTTGATTATGGCTTTCATTCTATGCGCGAGTCATTATCAAAACACCCGATTTTATATGAAATATAAATATAATAAACTATTTTATAAGATTGTGCAAAATTACATATTTTCTAAATAAAAACGTAAATATTTTACGTATAGATAAAACATTAACAGCACACTGTTAGAAGTGCTGTTAATGTTTTAATAACAACTTTGACCAAAATACTGAGGGGTATCCACTAAGTATGCCTATTATTAAGAATGAAATAACCACTCCATTGCCTTCGGAAACTCCTGCCCCCACCGATATTCGCTGTGCGTACCTTGTGGGTCAATAGACAACTTGAAATGGATGTTATCACTGTTAAAACCTTGACTGTACATATTTTCTTTAAATTTTTTAATATTTGTGACCATATTACTGCCCTCATTACCACCAGCGTACACATATATTTTGGTAGCGATAGGTTGAAAAAAAGCAATGAGGTTGAAAGATATATTTTGTGTTACCCATAATGATGGCGAAAAGACCATTAATCGTCCAAATGTTTTTGGAAACCTCAAACCTGCATAAATTGAAATCAAACCGCCCAACGAGCTACCTCCAATAGCCGTATGGTTGCGTTCAGGCAGTGTGCGAAAATGATTATCTACATATGGTTTCAACGTCTCTGCGATAAATTGTAGGTATTTTTTGCCTTCCGAAATGCCTAAATCTTTATTTTTAATAGGTAAAAACTCATTCACGCGCTCTTTCCCTGCGTGGTCAATAGCAACAACTATCATATCGCCAACCCCCTTTTCTGCTAACACGGCTAATTTTTTATCAATACCCCAATTGCCAAATGGTGATTGGGGGTTGAATAAGTTTTGACCATCTTGTAGATACAGGACGGGGTATTTTTTTAACGGCTGCGTGTCATAATTATAAGGTAGCAAAATAGAGACCTTCCGTTTCTTTTTCAATTGTGGCATATCAAATTGCTCGCTAATGATTTCAATTCGGGGCAAATATTGTGGATTGAAATCCAGCCCATAATTAGACCAACGCGGCACAAAATCATAAACTGTACCTTTCGGATTATCTACTACACGATTATACGTCCGGTTGCCAAATTCGTCCAATTCTTGATTTTCCCAACCACCACGCACGTATTTGTACTCGATACGGCGCGGTAGAGACATATCAATCGGGAATGAATAGGAAAACTTGCCAAATGCTGTGCGTTTGAGCTTAAATTGGGTATCTTCTGCGTTCCAATTATTGAAATTACCAACAAGATAAACAGGTCGTCTATCGTCAATGGAGGTTGTTAATTCTATAGTTAATGTGAAAAATGTTGCTTTTTGTGTTTCAATCCCACGCTCTGCTGCCGCTATCATGCTCGTTGAAGTTAGTTTCTAAAAATTGCGTTAAAGTGTATTGTTTAGATATTTAAAAAAATATCATAAAACAAAAATACATACTTTCTGCAATATATTCAAGCCATAATTCAGAAAACGTTTAGTAAGTTTTCCACAACGTTAAACAAAACGCACTTTGATATGGCTTTCTTACTCATTTACTATATATAGGCAAACAAAATTCAAATGTTGTTTTATTGTCCGCACTCGCTACACTTATATCTGATTGGTGTAAGTCCATAATTTTTTTCACAATAGCAAGTCCTAAGCCCGTACTATTCTGGACATCTTCTTTTTTAAAATAGCGGTTAAAAATATGGGGTAATACTGAGGGGGGGATAGTGTCACCTGTATTTTCTATTTTTACAAATAACTGGTTATTAATACTTTGTAGATCAATGTGTACAGTGCCATTTTCTGTCAGATTATATTTTAAAGCATTGTCTAAAAGGTTTTGAAACACACGGTCAATGAGTTTTATATCCGCAACCACCCATGGCGTATTTTCAGATAAATTACTGGATATTTGGATTTTTTTCTCTTGACAAATCACTTCATATTTAGCGACTATATCTTGTAATAATTCAGCAATTGGAAACGGTTCAGGGTTCATAGTTACTTGATTGGCTTCTAATTTTGACAATTCAAACAAGTCATCAATCAATTTTTTCAGCCGCTCTGATTCTTTGATACCAATAGTTAAATAGCGTTCTCTTTCTTCTAACGTAATGGTATGCCGTCTCAGATATAAGGTTTCGATATAACCCGATAGATTAGTCAATGGCGTGCGCAAATCATGTGAGATATTGGCTATCATTTCTTTCCTAAGCGCATCTATAGACGATAGTTTTTCATAACTTTCTTCTAATTGCTCACTGATTTTGACATTAGTATCAAGGGTTTCTTCTAACCGTTTTTTCAGACGGGCTTCTCTCAATACATAATGGCGTAAAGCAAAAAATAGTAAAGCAATAACTGGAGAAATGATTAGCAGAGAAATAAACAGGTTATTTAAGGCATTTTTGCGCGCAACTGCGACAAATTGGTCAAATTTTTCATCGGTCATCACCACAGCTACTGTTTGTCCCTTTATATTGCGGACAGGCGCGAAGGCAGATAACCACATACCGAACTTATCCATATACATCGGCAGCACCCCCCCCTTAGTATATTGCTCTTTCAAAATGGGATTGTACGTATCATATACATGACGGTAATAGGGCGAATCGGAAGATGTAGCAATAAACTCAAAACGATGTTTGGCAGTATCTAATATCATAGTATAAGTCGGCGATTTGAGCATTTGTGCTTCATAATTGCGGCGCAAAATGCGGTGGATTTGGTTGTATAAAGTATCCTGTGCGTTGAACTTTATATCATCTATATTCGGATATTTTTCAGTAAGTTGGGCGTGCATATCCCCTTCAATTTGCAGGGCTGTAGCATTGGCAATGCCTTCCAAACGCAACAAGGAACTGTGTTCAGATAGGTCGTATTGCCGATGATATGTCCATATCGTAAAATAGGCACATATGAGAATGTAGCCCAACACGACTATGCCAAGTATGCGTGTATTTGGGTTTTTTATCAATTGAAGCATAGACAGAATGAATAATGGATAACTGAAAAATGAATAATACGTAAATATACCGCCTCAACTATCACAAATCTATGTCAATATCCTTTATTTTTCTGTTTCGCCGAGGAACATTTTTTTAGTATATGGCTTTTTATCTACCGTTAATTGAATGATATATAAGCCTTTTTTTAGGTCTTTGGTATTCAATTTGCGTTGATGAAATCCCTTAGGCAAAGGTTGGTTTTCATAAATTTTAATGAAATTTTTATCTTCAACGCAGTATATTTTGAGTGTAATGGGTGCTTCTTTGTCTGTATTGTAGGTAATCGTCACCTCTTTCTTCTTTGTATCTTCTTCAAAACCAATGGGTTCTTTGGCAGAAAAAGCACGTTCACGCACCGTTGATTCGTAAAAAAACATTGGTGTAGCTGTCAATTTTACATTGGTGGCGGGTATCACTTCTACATCCTCAATCTGGGTATAGTCCCAACGCATCATGCCAACATTTGCCATCGTGTCACCTGCTTCTTTGGCTTCAAAAGGAAAGGTGTAAGTAGCTTCGGCTTGTTCTGATTGGTCTTTATTGGTTTTTGCCCAAAGGCAATAGCGCACTTCTTTGGTTTCGGGATGTTTGAATGCACCGCCATCTACGGTTTGGGGTAGTTTCAGTTTTGCCGTTTCGTCAACATCATATGTATAGCCATTCAAAATCTTAGATGTTGTGCGATAAGCAATACCCGTAGGCGTTACAGGAGAGTTATAAATTTTTTCACCCTCCAATTTTTTATATAAACCCATCATATCAAACTCGTTGCGCATTTGGTTTTCAAAAGTCAATTCGCCAAGAGAATAGATGTGGAATTGTAATAAATTTTGCTCTTGTGCCTTTACCAAAGCCTTCATAATAAAATTACGTTGTGCTTCGTAGCTACCCATAAATTCGCCAACGGGTTTGGCTGGTATGTTACATTCGGTAATCATAAAGGGCTTTTTCGGAAATTTTTGTCCATCATAACCATATTTCAGGAGTACCGTTTCAAAATTACCTTTACGTTTATACACGCCTTCCACGGCTTTATCAGAATGGCGAAAATATTCAAACCCATTGATTTTATCGCTCCATTGGCGCACCGAATTGTCTATATGTGGATACGAATGATAGCTCAAAACATCAAAATAGGCTCCACCTCGCAGTGGATACTGAGGGGTCACGCTGCCATCAACGGGATTATCAGTTTGGCGTAGCAACACATCTAAAAAGCTCGAAAAACCGATACCACCTACGCAAACATAAGCATTAGGGTCAATTGTTTTTATCACCTCATAACTGATGCGCAGCAAGCGGATGTAGTGCATCACGGGTGCGTGCAAATTGTATTCGCAAGGGTCAGGATTGGTATTCCACCATGCGCCCGGTAAGCCAGGAGCCATTTCGGTTTTGAAAGTGGTTGCGAAATCAGGCTCGTTCCAAACCTCCCAAAAACGAACGGTTTTGCCGTAATTTTTGACAGTTCTATACACAAATGAGGCATAATAGTTCTTTTCGTTGACTGGTGTGCCATTTTCTCCATTATCCCAAATAGGTTCGTACATATTGGCAAAAAGGGCAGATGAGTCTTTACCGCAATAGATAGTATTATCGCGATGGGCGGGAGATGGATAGCCAATAAAACAAACATTTTCGACAATACCCAAACTATCATAATGGTTGAAAGCATCGTGGCGAATGTCGTAGCCCCACGTTTCAGCGAAATGCTCAAAAAAGCCTGGTCGCATAGCGTTTACCCCAGCTTGGGCGGCGATATCAGCCAATTGATTGTCATTATAGGGTGGATAGTAGCCCATATTTGAGCCATATCGAAAAGCCCCTTCGTAGGGTTTTATATAATCATTTGCCGTTTTTATATTCTGTGGCTGTTGGGCATGTGTGCAGCCAATATAGGCTGAAATAAGCATAAGAAGTAAGAGTAGATTTCTCATGATGAGACATGTTTTGTTCAATGAATGAGCCATAATAGGATTATTAACGCTAAAATCGTTTCAAAATTTGCGCCATGGTTGATTAAATAACAGGCACATTGTTTTTTTAATCAAAAGGTATAGAAATCAAAGTAGAGATTTTTATAAAGGGTTCTAATACAAATACTGAGGGGGCAGCAAAGCCACCCCCTCAGTATTTGTATAGTTATTTAGTCAAAAAATGATTTCAACTACTCCCTTTTCGCCTTTTTTGCAAATAATAAAAAGGAATACCAATAGCAATGATAATCAAGCCTCTGACTGTATTATCCGTTTTTGTGTAAAGTAATATGGCGCATATTGCCAAAGCTAAAGCGATATATATGGCGGGCGTAATGGGATAGCCTGGTACTTTGTAAGGGCGTTCTGCATCGGGTTCTTTTAGGCGCAATACGAAAATACCCGCTATGGTGACGCAATAGTAAATCAAAGACACAAAAGTGGCATAATCCAATAAATCGCCATAAGTGCCTGATAAACAAAGGATTGAAGCCCATATACACTGAATCCACAAGGCAAAACTGGGTACGCCAGCTGCGTTGAGTTCTCCAGCTTTTTTAAAAAATAAACCGTCTTGCGACATCGCGTAATACACCCGTGCACCCGATAGTATTAAACCTGAATTGCAACCAAAAGTAGAAATCATAATCAAAATTGCCATAAGTGTTGCCGAAACGTTGCCGAAAATTTGAAAACCAGCGGCAGTACCAACACGGTCAGCATCTGCGAACATGATACCCTTAGCAACAATATCCAATCCATTAGGGTCGCCTTTAAGCGGCAATAAAGAAAGATAAGCCAAGTTTGCCGTTATATAAATAGTTGTGACGATGAGTGTACCGAGTAAAAGACTGAGGGGTATGTTTTTTCGCGGTTCTCGCATTTCGCCTGCAATAAAAGTAACATTATTCCAAGCATCAGAAGAGAAAAGAGATCCAATTATAGCTGTGCCAAGAGCCAATACCAAACCCATACCGCCTATGTTTTGAGCTACCCACGCGCCAGTATCGGTTTTTACATATTGGACAGATGCCCAAGCGTCTGTAAAGTTGATGCTGAAAAAATCTAATTTAGAACCGACCACAAAGCCTAACAAAATAAGTATAGCCAAGGCTATTAATTTGGCAGAGGTGAACACGAGTTGAAGGATTTTGCCATAATTAATACCGCGACTGTTGATATAGGTCAGTAAAATAATGCTTGAGATGGCAAGACCTTGGGCTGCATTAAAGTTAAAATTTCCAATGTTGAGTAAAATATTTTTTTCGCCTAAAGCTGGGATGAAATAACTGGTATATTTAGCAAATGCCATTGCAACTGCCGCTATTGTCCCTGTTTGAATGACCGTAGCCACCGACCAGCCATAGAGAAATGCTGTGAGTTCGCCCCACGCGCGTTTGATATAGACAAATTGCCCACCTGCACGAGGCATCATACCCGCCAATTCGCCATAGCTCAATGCCCCGAATATGGTCATTACACCCGTCAAAAGCCAGAGAAAAATGAGCCAGCCCGCCGAGCCTACGGTACGCCCCATATCAGCAGATACAATAAAAATGCCCGAGCCAATCATTGAGCCAGCGACCAGCATTGTGCCATCTAATAAGCCTAATGCACGTTTGAATTCTTGTGGTTGATTTTCCGTCATCTTCGATTTTATTGTGAAAAGTCATTTTAATGGTGACAAATATAGCATCAATCTTGCTTTATGTATGTATATGTAAAAAATATTAGAAAAAAAAGTAAAAAAAGCATACCCTAAATTGTCTATTTTCAAAGAAATAGAACCTCCGAAACTTAGGCACAATATAGCGGTTTTTAGCTTAATCATTTATGAATTAAGATTTTATCAAAGAAGAAATTACGCATTTATTTTTCTTATATAAATCCTGAAAAGCCTGTCATGGGTTTGGGGTTATTGGAAATGGTAAAAGAAGATTACGGAATACTTTTGACCTGTGATACAATAATTCTTTAAACTTTATTTTTTTACAATTTTAATTAAAACTTTTTAACAATGAGAAAATTACACGACATCAAGTCTGAATTGCTCGCTAAGCAAATCCTTTCTTCTAATGAATTAGTTAACGTCAAAGGTGGTACAGACCCTCTTGATGCACTTACAGATGACAAACGTCGCGCTCGTCCAGGTGGTGGTACTTCTACACTCTAATCTGTGTAGAATACCTCCCAATCCCAAAACCGACTTAAAGCACACGTAAACACAATTTTAACCACGCTCTACGAGCTAAACTTACGACCACAATGAAAAAATTGTCTGACATTCAAATTGAGCTAAAACAAGACGAACTTTTGTCCTCTAATGACATGATTTTCCTTAAAGGAGGTCGTCGCCGTGATGATAAACGTCGCCAACGCCCTGGGGGTGGTACTACAACTACCAGCCCGAGTTATACATACCGATTTGAATACTAATAGGTATCATTCCTGTCAACCTTCATGTCAAAATACCCCCTTCATATTATTAGGTGACAACCATTGAAGTCAAATAATGGTGTGATTTTATTAACACATAAACAATGTATTTCAAATGAACAATGTATTAAAAAGTATCATAAGAAGTCAAGATTTGCTGTCATTTCAACAAATGTCTAACATTAAAGGAGGTTCTATAACAAATCCTGTAGCATTGGAAAACGCAAGTGACATAGGGATAGAAATGAGTATGGATAATAATGCGCCAGACGCAGTTGAAGACGACAAGCGTCGTCAACGCCCTGGTGGAGGCGTATCAACGCTTTAATCAACTATTCTCCAATAAATCAAATTTATCATTAACCATTAATATCATTTAAAAAGAACCGATGAAAAGTATATTTCAGATTCAAAGCGAGCTAAACGCTAACGAAAGACTAACCAGCAACGAGGCTATCAATATCGTGGGTGGGTTAAGACGTAACAGGTCACGTAAAAACCGATACGATACACCTAACTCTGGCTTTTACACTGTTTCAAGATCCATCGTAGCGGATGAAACAGGTGCCGCAGAGGATGACAAACGTCGTCAGCGTCCTGGTGGTGGCACAACTACAACAAGCCCAATTAGCTAAACTTTACTTTTTCAAAACTAAATAAAAAATAGATTAAAGTATTGATAATCAATGCTATACAATCGATTTTGCATTTACAATTGATAGAATTTTTTATAACTTGTACTAAGTCATGCCGCAATTTTATGGTTGCGGCATGAAAAGTACAACATCAAAGGGTATTCCCTAAATATTGAATAAAACTACAACTTTTAAACTTTTATACCATATCTCGAAACCGAAACTTATCAGCAGATGAACTTGCAATTCAAAACTAAAATCAAGACATTTTTCTTCTTTTTTTGCTTTCTAATACTGAGGGGTCTCGTATTAGGCAACAATACCCCGATTAATTCCATTGAAAAAATCCAAAAAGAAGTTGAAAATAAATCCGTATTAGACATTTTAACTGTTGCTAATAGTTATTCTTACAAAGACTTTAAGCTATCGTTGGCTTATGCCAATTGTGCGCTTCAAAAAGCAAAACAGCAAAATAGTCATCAAGATATTTTTGACGTGCAACGTGCTATTGGCTTCATTTATGAAGACAATATAAAAGTCCCAGAAGCTATCGCTATTTATGAAGAAGCCATCAAAACGGCTGATATCTTGGGCGATTCCGCTTTATGTACAATTTACACCGATTTAGCCATTGTTAGTCGAAAAAGTGGTAATTATCGGGCGGCGCATACTTATTATGACAAAATTGTAGATATTTCTAAACGAAATAACGATTTATATATGCTCGAATCCAGCTATCATGGATTGGGACAGTTACACAAAGAAGTGGGTGTTTTTGACCTCGCTATTGATTTTTACTTAAGGTCACTAAACTATGCGGAACAAAGTAATAACATGCTTGACAAAATCGTTTCTCACAACGATATTGCAGATGCCTACCTTCGCGCAAAAGAAACGGAGAAAGCCCTTGAACATGTAGAGATTGCCTACAAGTTAGCTCAAAACTATTATAGTGCTAACCCAAATGAAGAACAAGCTATTTTAGAATTGGCAAGTGTTATTAATCGCCATGGTCAAATTTTGGAAGCAAAAAAGGATTATGATGGGGCATTGAAAAAACATGAAGAAGCTTTGGCAGCTTATCAAGGGGCTTCCTTAAAATCCTATATTGCACGATCACTCATGCATATTGCAAACGTACATCTACTCAAAGGCGATTTTCAAAAAGCCGAAACATCATTTAAAGAGTGTTTGAAGTATGAAAAACAATTATTTGATTCCGATTTGGCAGAATTGTATTATAAAATGGGTACTTTCTATACTCAAATAGACCAATTTGAGCAAGCTAAAATTGCTTTTAATAAAAGTCTTGTTTTAGCCAATAAATACGATTACAAAGACATTGCTCAACGTGCGAATTATCAAATGTTTTTGATTTTCTTTAAACAACATAATAATGAAAAAGCTTTAAAATATTTGAATACAGCTAATGCTTTGAGCGACTCATTGTACAATACTGAAAAAACCAGAAGAACAGCCGAAATAGAATTCAAGTTCGATATCGAAAAAAAGGAAAATGAAATACAAGCTTTCAGATTACGAGAAGGTGCCTCAAGCTTGCGTGAAAACAGGATGATGTTGATTGGTAGTATCATTGCATTCGTGATGATTGTTCTTTTCCTTGTCTATTCGATGCATATGAGGGGTAAAAATCTTGACGCTTTGCAACGTAAAAATGACGAAATTCAACAGCAATACCGCAAATTGGAAGAGTCAAACGAAATCCTTTCTCAATTTGCTTATGTTGCCGCTCACGACTTGAAGGAGCCACTACGCAGTATTGGTAGTTATATCGGACTTATTCAGATGAAGCATGGTAAAACTTTGCCCGACGATGCCAAAGAGTATATGCGTTTTGTCAATAATGGGGTGAAGCGCATGTATAGCCTTTTGACTGATTTGCTTGACTTTTCTCAAGTATTGGCACAACAACCTGGAACAGAATTGGTCAAGCCCAATGATATTTTGATGGAAGTTGAAGATAATCTTAGAAGTGCCATCGAAGCTAAAAATGCGCAAATTATATATACTTCCGATTTGCCAGAAGTGTATATGAACCGCTTACATATGACGCAATTGTTCCAAAACCTAATTGGTAATGCCTTAAAGTTTACGGATAAGCCACCTGTTGTGAAGGTAGATGCTAAGGAAGATAATGGTAATATTATCATGACCATCGAAGACAACGGCATCGGTATCAATAAAGAATATGCCAATAAGGTATTTGTTTTGTTCCAACAATTGAATAAAAAAGGTCATTTTGAAGGAACGGGTATTGGCTTAACGATATGCAAGAATATTGTAGAAAAATATAACGGTAAAATATGGTTTGATTCAGAAGAGAATGTCGGAACCCGTTTTTATATTTCGATACCCGCGCAAGCAGCTTGATTGTAGCAAAAAAAGTATCTACTAAAAATTTAAATATGTATAATTAAAAATAACCTAAAAAAGGTATATTTTAATTTACAAAATATTTGCATTTGTAAAATATAGTGTTACTTTTGTCATATTTTTAAATTTTGGTATAGCTTAAGCCGCATAACAATTGCGCCTTTTTAAAAAAGGAATGATTTTTAATGCCCATCATGGCATATTAAAATAGTTCCGAATGTTAGGGAGGCTGTCCCAAACACCGATTCAATTTTGGCAATTCCTCTTCATGAGATTGCGATAAAGGTTTAAAAGCGTATTTGCTGCCGGATACTGAGGGGATACCCCCTCAGTATTAACGGTTGCAAATGAACAAAAAATCCATTCTAATCTTATATCTTTGCGTGTCATATTTTCATAAATAACAAACACGCAACACAGATGTCTCATTTCCTTAAATATTTTTGTAGCGCTTCTATCATTTTCATAACCTTTGTTGGTTGTGAGTCTGAACGTAAAAACCCTAATTTTCAGCAAGAAGCCGCCAATCCCGAGTTTTTGCACCGTTCTCTTTTGTCATTAACTTCTGTTATTAAGCACGACCTTTTTGCACCGATGGTCGCGGCACGTATATACGCCTATGCCAATATTGCAGGGTACGAAGCCTTAATAGCGGGGTCACCCACGCACAAAAGTCTCGTAGGGCAACTCAATGAATTGACTGACTTACCAAAGCCCAAAGCTGGAAAAGAATATTGTTACCCCATTGCCAGCGTCAAAGCCTATTTGAAAGTAGGCAAAAAATGGACTTTTTCGGAAGACAGTATAGAAGCTGTGACTGTGCGGTTGCTGCAAGAATTTAAACAGATAGGGATTCCAAAAGATGTTTTTGAGCGGTCTGTTGCTTATGGTGATGCCATTGGCGATGCTATTATTGCGTGGTCCGCTAAAGATAATTACGCGCAAACGCGCTCCATGCCTAAGTATTCAGTCAAAATGAAAGACCCCAGTCGCTGGCAACCCACCGCGCCCGATTATGCTGATGCCGTAGAGCCGCATTGGAATAAAATCCGTACTTTTGTTATGGATTCTGCTGCCCAATTCAAACCGATTCCCCCAACACCACATAATACAGATAAAACCAGTAAATTTTATAAAGAAGCCTACGAAGTCTATAAGTCTGTTCTCGATTCTACCGCAGAGCGCATCGCCACGGCACGCTATTGGGACGATAGCCCGTCCTCAACTCAAAATGCAGGGCATGTCAATTTTACCATAAAAAAGATAACGCCTCCAGGGCATTGGTTGCATATAGCCATGTACGTTGCCCGCCAACAAAAAACGGATATATACAGCACTGCCGAAATCAACGCGCTCCTTTCAATCGCATTATTTGACGGTGTTATTAGCTGTTGGGACGAAAAATACCGTTCCGAAGTCGTGCGTCCCGAAACCTATATCACTAAAAATATTAATCAAAATTGGTTGCCCATCATCGTTACGCCTCCATTTCCAGAATATACCAGCGGGCACAGTGTTTTTTCGGGTTCTGCCTCCCAAATATTGGCGCATATCTACGGCGATAAAGTATCTTATACTGATAGCACGGAAGTCCAATTCGGTATGCCGCCCCGTACCTTTAATACATTAAGCGAAGCGGCAGACCAAGCGGCGATTAGCCGTCTGTATGGCGGTATTCATTATCGCCCTGCTATCGAAGTAGGTGTAAAACAGGGGCGTGCCGTAGGTGATTTTATTTTTAACAAAGTAAAAATGAAAAATAAGGTACCTACTTCGTTATTGCGTTAGGAAAATTTCGGGAAATTTCCCTAACGCAATAAACGTTCTAAGTAGATGTACGATAATAGATGTACGACTTGTAATGTATTCATTATCAGTATATTATGAAAAATAAAATTGTCGATTATTTATAGCTACCTACTTAATTCTACTTTGGCACTCTAAAAAAACTACGATTTTTTTCCCACTTGGCAGAACGGGAGGGGTGTTTTTGAGTTTTTATAATTTTTAAAGTGCCAAAGTAGAATTAATCAATACTTCAATCGCCTATCTCGCGCAATATTTCGCCATTCGCCTTTCAAAACCCCTTTTTTGACCGTAAAAACGCGCTCATACAAAGCCACAGTAGGGCAAATATGGTAAGGTAATCCGTAAAGAATATCACCCACTTTGTAACCATGCCCCACACCAGCTTCCATAACTAAATGTTCTTCACTTTGTCCAATAGGCATGAGTTCGGGAGCGTTTAGAAAAAACACGCGCTTTGCTAATTCATTTTCGGCAGCCACAGATTTATGACCCAAATCTAAACACAATTTAGTAGCATCGGGTAGCGATATAACTCGTGTTATCAAGAGGGCGGCGTGCAAAAAATCTTGCTCGGCGCATAAATCGCCGTAGCCTTTGTCCCAATAAATAAATGTGCCAGGGCTACAATCTACAACGGGGCGTTGCAAATGAATAGGAAAAGTAGGCGATCCGCCTGCAATGATAAGCGGCGCAGGCATACCCCTCCTCTCTATTTGTTGCTTTAAATCTTCTACTTTTAGATAGGCAGCATCACATATGGCGGTGCGTTCATCTATGTTTTGATAGCGAATATGTCCATCATAAGCGTGCAGTCCTTTTAGGTCAATTCCTGTCAAGTTTAAACAAAAAACATAGAGTTCAAGGGCTTTTTCGGGAGCAATGCCCGTGCGATTGAAACCCATATTGAGGTCAATATAAACGGGTACTTTTAAATTTTGACTGTCAAAATAGTCAGATTGCTTCTGTGCGGTAGCCATATTGTCCACCAGACACGCATATTGTGTATTCGGAAAGGCTCTGATGACGGCAACAAAACGCGCTAATTTAGGTCCAATGATTTGATAAGCCAGCACTACATCCTTCGCGCCCACTCTACCCAACATTTCGGTTTCGGCAATTGTGGCGCATTTGAATTTTTCAATGCCTACATCGCGCATCATTTGAGCAACGTGCTTCGATTTGTGCGTTTTGATATGTGGGCGCAATCGGTTAACATCGCCTATCATAAAAACGGCTTTTTCGATATTCGCTTTTACGCGCTCAGGATAAACAACTAAGGATGGAGTATCTAATGTGTCAATATTTTTGATAGTGTACCAATGCGACATATTGTATTGTAGATGATGGTTAAAAATAGTATTTTTTGTAAAGTTTTAAAAAAACGTAAATCGAATACCACCTCTTAATAGCCAACTATCATCCATTTCGTTAGACAAATCCTTTTGATAATGGGCAGATGCCGCCAAACTCCATTGTTTGTATATGGATTTATCAATACCCAATCCCAAATTTAATAACTTATTAAAAGTCTGCGGGTCTGCGTTTTCAAAAATCGTTATTTTATTATTTAAACGCTTATCATAATACTCAAATTTAGCTTTTTGAGAAGCAACCCTTTGCGCAGCATAACCAATTGAGATATAAGGATTTATCCATTTATCTGTTGTCAAAAAATAATTCAAATTGAATGATAACTGATTGCGTCTTTGGCTGCCTTCTATTTCTTTTAATTCAACATCAAGACTTGGCGGACGGTTACGATCTTTGGGATGATGAAAGCGCGGTTTGGGGACAATAAATCTATAATGTGCCTTTGTTTGTTCATAAGCCATATCTAATTTAAAGCGTTCTGTAATGCCTAATCTGAATGACGCACCAAAGCCGCTTGAGTACGGAATTTCACGCGCATTTTTAGGCAAATATGCCAAACCATTGATACCCAATGCTAACGTAGGGTGCCATTTAAACGGTTGAATAATGGGCTTAGCAGCCATCTCCTCTTGTTTATTCTCTGTCAGAGTTACACTTTTTTCAGATGCATTATTAGGCGTAGGTAATGTTTCTGTAATTTGTTCTTCTTTTTTAGATATATCAACTGAAGCTATTTTAGTTGCGATATCTGGTTGATTATCCATATTTTTTTTATCAGAACTAATATCAGATTTTGCTTCTTGTGCAACTGAATTGGTAGCCTTTTCATCATTTTTACTGGCTGCTATTATATCTTTTGCTAAATCCTTTTGCTTGGTATTTTCTATTACATCGCCGTTTTTAATAGCTTGGTTTTGAGGATTTGCAGAGGGTATATCCAAAGGTTTTGCCTCATTGTTTTTCGCAATATCCATCTTATTACTCAAGATATTTTCCACCTTGCTATTTTTCTTATTTTCGACCACGCCATTAATTGCTTCTTTTTGTGTAATAGATTCATTGGTTGCAATATCATTTTTAACAACAGGTAAAACCGCTACGTTTTTATCTTGTGCAGTGGCTTTATTTTTCTCTAAATTAGGTAAAAATACTAAGGGGGCATTGTTTTTAGTACCCTTATTGTCAAAAGGTGCAATATTTTTTTTCAAATTTGTCGCTTTATCTATCCGTTCTGTTTGGTATGTCGAAGCCGTTTTTTTAGTAAAAATAGGCGCATTTTCCCCTTTTTCTCTTGGGTTATTAGGTAAATTAGCTATCGTACCCGCGCTATTTTTATCAACAAAAACAGTATCACGTTGATAGACAATAGAGGGCGCATTAGGTGCGTCTGCTTGCTGGGAAGTAGCGGTTTTTAAATCTTTTTTAGTGCGGTCAAGGTCGTACCAAAGCCAAGCAGTGGAAGCAACTAAACCTACGACAGATGCGGCTACAGCCCATTGCCACCATGAAATCTTAGGCGCGACAGGCTCGGCAGGCAGGCGGGAGAAAACACGCTGCCAATTCCTATCCATACGCGGAAAGTTTTCTTCTTCGTTGAGTTTATCTCTAAATATTTTGTCGAAATCGCTCATGTATATTTTATTTTTCCTTCATGTTCTATAATAATACGCTTCAAATGCTGCCTTGCCCGCGCCAAATTCGATTTGGATGTACCTACGGAAATACCCAACAAGACCGCTATTTCATCATGGCTCAATTCATCTACGACATACATATTAAAAACGGTGCGATAGGCTGGTGGCAATTGACTGACAAGTCCTAAAACCTCCGTCTTTGTCATAGCTGCAATCAAATCTGCTTCCAATTCTGCCGTTTCAAACTCAAAATGCTCTAAATCGCTGATTTGTGGCAATCTTTTTTGCGCTCTGATATAGTCAATTGATGTATTGACCACAATGCGCCGCAACCATGCTTTGAATGAATTTTCATAGCTATACTGTTCTATCTTCGTAAACACTTTAAAAAACGCATCGTTCACAATCTCCTCACTTTCGTACACAGCATTGACATAACGCCGTGCAATACTCATGGCGTAATTATAAAACTGGCTGTATAACCGATATTGGCTCGCTTGTTTGCGGTCTCGGCAGCCTTGGAGGATTTGGCTTAATTCATTTTCAGTCATAACTACTTGTCAAGACGATGATTTAACGTATTGCGTTGCGTAATTAGCATCAACTCTTGCAAAACTCTTTTTTTTGACGTAATATTGCACATCCAACTGTAACAAATATGTAAAATATACTATGATAAAACGCCGATTATGAACCTACTTTATACGCGCATCACCCCACCCAAGCGTTTTTCAGTCGTTAATATCAAAAAATTGTGGCAATATCGTGAGTTGCTATTGGCTTTTGTCGTCAAGGATTTGAAAGTTCTTTACGTGCAAACCTATTTGGGCTATGCGTGGGCTGTCGTCAATCCGCTATTGACGGTCTTGGTTTTATGTTTCGTTTTTGGCAAAGTCGGTAAAGTAGAGACTGGGGCAACACCTTATATATTGTTCACGCTTGCGGGTACGTGTGCGTGGAATTATATCGCCAATGTTGCCAACGAAATCAGTCGCTCGATGGTCAATACACGAGATATTATCACCAAAGTTTATTTTCCGCGTTTGATTATTCCCTTATCGAAGGTGGTGACGGGTTTGGTGGAGTTGGGTATATCGTTGGCATGTTTATTTATATTGATGCTCATATATCAGTACCCCCTCAGTATTTCAGCACTATTTTTTCCTATTTTTCTACTATTAACGATATTGACAGGCTTGACAATTGGCTTATGGGTATGTGCCTTATCAGTTTTGTACCGCGATTTTTTATTCGTCATTCCATTTGCCTTGCGTTTGGGCATATTTTTGACACCCGTAGCATATCCCCTCACGGCAGTACCTGAGAAGTATCGTTTACTATTTGCATTAAACCCCATTTCGGGTGCAATTGAAGGCTTGAGGTGGTCACTTTTAGGTGGCGCATTTCCGCCCTCTACCTATATGTCATTGGGTATTATGCTCCTTTTATTCGTTTGGAGTTTATTTTATTTTAAAAAAATTGAATACGATATAGCTGATATTTTATGAAAAACGAAACTGCCATCCGCATACAAGGTTTGTCCAAAATGTATTTTCGGAATACCCAACAAGCCCATTCTGTGAAGGATGTGGTACGGCATTGGTTTAACTTTTCACATAATAAAAAATTAGAAAAACAACCATTTTGGGCTTTAAAAAATATAGATTTAGAAATACCACAAGGCGAAATAATAGGTTTAGTTGGCAACAATGGCGCAGGAAAAAGTACATTATTGAAAATAATAGCCCAGATAACGCCACCTACTGAGGGGGTCGTTGAAGTGTTTGGACGTTTTGCTTCGATGCTCGAAGTCGGTACGGGTTTTCATAACGACCTTAGTGGGCGCGATAATATTTATATCAATGGCGCACTTTTGGGCATGAAACGCCCCGATATTGTGAAGCATTTTGACGAAATAGTGGATTTTGCAGGTTTGGATAGCTTTATAGATACGCCGTTGAAATTTTACTCCTCGGGTATGCAAGTACGTTTGGCGTTTGCAGTAGCCGCTTTTTTGCAGCCTGAAATTTTATTGATAGATGAAGTATTGGCAGTAGGTGATTTTGCTTTTCAACAAAAATGCTTGGCAAAAATGGAAGAACGCGCGAAGCAAGGCATCACCATATTGTTTGTCAGCCATCAACTCGAAGCGGTGCGCCGATTGTGTACGCAATGTGTATATTTAGAAAAAGGACAAATTCAGCAAATTGGCAAAACAAACACCATTTTGGATACTTATTTAAAAGTGCAAACCCAAAATCAAGTATCGCTGCATATAGTACGTGAAGAAACAGATAAAAAAATCTATTTTTCGGACATACAATTGATAGATAATCGTGAAGAATATCTTTTTTCGGAAGAAATTAAAATCAAAATTTCTTTAAAAATTGACCGTAATTTTAATCGTCGCGTGGATATTGGGTATTATATCCTTGACGATAACAGCACGAATGTGTTTCATTCTTTCCGCAGTTTTGAGGTGAAAAATACTGTCACGCTCAGTCGTGATGAAGTTGTAAGCATCAAGGGGGGTAAAAATTTTGAAAAAACCATCATTATTCCTAAAAATTTGCTGCCACCACATAAATATTACTTTCAATTTGCTATTTTTGACGCTTTAAGTGCTGAAACCTTAGACAAGCCCCACCAAGTTTTACCCATAACGATAAAAGCTAATTTTCAATTAACTGATAATCAATCAGAAGGTATATTTATTGATAGCGAATGGGTATAAATTAATATACAATTGACAATGTAAAATGAATAATAAGTTAAATTTTGAATACTTATGCTGCCACTAATTGCCCTAATTTTCACTAATTTTATTATTTAAAATTTCTTAGAAATTATTGCAATTAGTAGCAGCACAAGTATATACGTAAAACATTGAACTATGTGGTGGCGATTGCGCTTGTGGGAGAATAAAATAAAACGCTTGATTGGGTACAATTCCTCGATGTGGAAAGGCGATTATGCCACTTGGGAAGATGCCAAACAACACTGTAAAGGCTATGATGCGGCACCTATTTTAGAAAAATGCAAGGCTGCCATGCTCAAAGTTAAAGCGGGTGAGGCGGCTTACGAACGAGATAGCATTTTACACCATGAGCCACAATATTCATGGGAGTTGCTTACAGTTATTCTAAAAATAGCGCATCAGACTAATTTCAAAGTGCATATTTTAGATTTTGGTGGCAGTTTGGGTAGCGTTTATTTTCAGAATAAAAAATTCTTGCAACAGTTTGATTTTCAAGATTTTAGCTGGAATATTGTAGAGCAACCGAACTTTGTAAAATGTGGCAAAAAGTACGCTGAAGACGGTATCCTAAAATTTTATAATACCATCGAAGATTGTTTAAAAGAAAAACAGCCGCATATTATTTTGGCATCGGGTGTTGTTTCGCATGTAGAAAATCCGTACTTTTGGATTGATACATTCAAACAAACCAATGCCTCCTACATTATTTTAGACAGAATACCCATAATTGAAGGAACGAGAGATATAATAACTGTACAAAATGTATTTACGGCGATATACGAAGGGAGCTATCCTTGTCGCTTTTTTAATGAAAATAACTTAACCAATAGCTTTACCCCATACACGATTGAAGCCATAACAGTGCCTTACGATGATGTCGTCTGGCTAAATGGTCGTCAAAATGTATGGAAAGGCTATATTTTGAATAATAATAATATAACCTAAACTTACAAGATTTTATTACAAACACCATGACACATTATTCGACATTATTCGACAAAAACTACCTGACACGGGGTTTGGCTCTTTGGGAAACGTTGCAACAACACACGTCCGACTTTCGTTTGCACATACTTTGTTTAGATAATTTCACCTACACTTATTTGTGTCGCAGGCAATTAGATAACGTAGAACTGACTCCTTTATCTGCCTTAGAGGATTATTATAAAGAATTATTAACATGTAAAAATAATCGCAATACAGTTGAGTATTATTTTACATTAAGCCCTTGTTTTCCTTTGTTTTTATTGGAAAAACATGGTCAAAACTTGCCGTATATTTGTTCTCTTGATGCTGATTTGTATTTTTATGATGACCCACAAGTGATTTTGAAAAATTTCAATAACCATTCTATCCTTATTACATCGCATAGTTTTTCACCCCATTTGGGTAAAGGTTGGTTCACAACGGGCATTTTTAATGTCAGTTTTCAAGCATTTAGGAACGATGAAACAGGTTTAGCTTGCTTGCGTTACTGGAAAACGCAGTGTGTTCAATGGTGTTACAATTATTATGATGTTTTGCACAATCGCTTCGCCGACCAGAAATATTTAGAAAGTTTTCCAGAACTATATGGTGATAAATTGCTGGTCATTAATAGCCCTACTGCAAACGTGGCTTTATGGAATGTCAATCAATATAAACTCACTTTCAAAAATGGACGCGTTTATTCAAACGATAAACCTTTAGTCTATTATCATTTTTCAAATGTCAAAATATTAGACAATACCCTTGCCCAAACAGGTTTCTATTGGGCGCAAACCAACT
>JAYVKQ010000244.1:0-27346 GCA_043768285.1 Saprospiraceae bacterium
CTCAACCTTGTAACCTCGTAACGTCGCAACCTTGTAACTTTTAAAGCCACCTTTTCTTTTTAAAATAAATCAATTGCCCTGTGGCTATCAATATCATAAAAACCCATACCCAAAAATAGCCATATTGAAAATGTAATTCGGGTAAAACATCGAAATTCATACCATAGACACCGACAATAAAGGTCAAAGGAATAAATATCGCCGACACGATAGTTAACACCCGCATGACGTGATTGGTTCGGTTCGATTGCTCGGTATTAAACAAAGCATCTAAGCCATTCACCATATCTCGTTGATTATCAATGATTTCTATCACTTGCGTGATATGGTCGTAGAGGTCGCGGATATAAATAGTATTGGCAGTTTCTAAAAAGTTGCCTTCATCGCGGGTAAAACGCCCGACCACTTCGCGCAAAGGTAACACGGCACGGCGAATATCTGACAATTGTCTTTTCAATTGATAAATATCGTTGCGAACAGTGCTTTCAAAATGAATTAATATGCGCGTTTCAAGATTGTCCATTTTTTCCTCTGTTTTGTCCAGAATGACAAAGTAATTATCTACAATATAGTCCAAAAGGCTATATGTGAGATAATCCGCGCCTTTATGTCGAATTTTGCCCAAGCCTTTGTTCAAACGGTCACGCACATTGGAGAAAGTATCATCGCTGTGTTCTTGAAACGTGAGTAGAAATTGATTGCCGAGATAGAAAGAAATTTGCTCCGATATGATTTGCGTTTCTTGCTCATCATAATGTAAAGCTCTTGCCACGAGGAAAATCCCGTTCGGATAATCCTCCCATTTAGGGCGTTGCTGGGTATTCAACACGTCCTCCAAAGCGAGTGGATGCACTTGAAAATGTTGTCCAATTTGCTCAATAATATGGACATTATCTAAGCCGCGTATATCAAACCAAGTCACGTCGCAGGCGTGCCGATTTGACTTGTCCTTTTTGTCCTCCAATATATCTTTGGGCAACAGCACTATATCAGACACTTTTTCAGCATCATATTGCAATAGATGGACGGTTGGGTCTTCTACGTGCTTGTCGCCTGTATAAATAAAGGTCTCGGGCGGCAGTCCTATTTTTCGTTTTTTCTTACGTCTCAACATATTATTACAAAACTACGTTTTTATAAATACCCCTCAGTATTTATGGCAATTTCTTAGTATTTTTCACAAATTTATCCATCCACATATTCATTTCTGACAACATATGTAAAAGCGATTCCTTCGCTTGATAGCCATGACTTTCGTAAGGCAACATCACCAAACGTACAGTTGCACCCATCCCTTTTAAGGCACTGTAATATCGCTCACTTTGGACGGGGTACGTTCCAGTATTATTGTCCGCTTCGCCATGAATCAAAAGCATCGGCGT
This sequence comes from Saprospiraceae bacterium, assembly GCA_043768285.1. GTDB lineage: Bacteria > Bacteroidota > Bacteroidia > Chitinophagales > Saprospiraceae > JAAFJT01. The sequence goes on from JAYVKQ010000244.1 coordinate 1,383, forward strand.
TTTCATTTTATCGGCATACGTGAAAGGCGACATTTTATGGTAAATGTCCTGTGCTTGCCAATAATTTCGCGGTTCAGCTTGGAAGCCAAACGGCGTTAGTGTACGGTTATACGCACCACTCCGCGCAATACCCGCTTTAAATAAATTGCTGTGTGTCAATAAGTTAGCCGTCATAAATGCCCCGTAAGAATGTCCGCCTACACCTACGCGAGACGAATCCACAACGCCCAAACGCACCCCTTCATCAATGGCAGCTTTGGCACTCGATACCAATTGCTCGATATAGGTATCATTCGGCTCTTTATCGCCTTCGCCGACTATCGGAATAGAGGCATTATCCAACACAGCGTAGCCCATTGTTGCCATAGCCGCCGCGCCTTGATAGCTGATGCGGTTGAATTGATACGGCGAGCCATTCACTTGCCCTGCATTGCTTTTGTCTTTATATTCGGTTGGATATGCCCACAGAAACGTTGGCAACGGACCTTGGTCTTTGGTATAGCCTGCGGGTAAATATAAGGTAGCCGTTAAGTCCACCCCATCTTCTCTTTTATAACGCAATAGCTTTTTAGTAATGCCTTTTACGCCCGGATTAGGGTGCGAGAAAGCGGTAATTTGCTTCAAATCACCCGTCGGATTATTGACATTGCGCACATAATAATTCGGATTTTCGTCAGGCTTTTCGCGGGTAGTCACTATTAATCCTTTTTCGGCATCTATCACCGCAATGGGTCTTTCAAAAACGGGTGCTTCTGACCGCCAGACGCGCTTCACTTCTTTATTTGAGAGGTTACGCACATCTACGAAAGGTCTATCGCCTTCTGCGGACGCACCCGCACCGAAGAAATAAAGTTCATTATTTTTGTTCATATCCAAGACAAAACGCCCATATTGATTGCGGCGCATTTCGGGTTCGCCAGGGTCATTATAGCGGTCTTCTGAAGATTGGTCGAATAATACTGAGGGGGCAGATGGGTTCGATGGATTGACGATTTTGGTTACGCTGCGGCGCGTTTGCCACCAATATTCGTCAGCCAAAGCCACCTTATCATTGCCCCAAGTGAAACCTCTGAAACGCGCAGTGGCTTCATATATCACCTTTGGTTCGCTCGTAAAAGGTGCATTTAAGGCAAAGACTTTATCACGCACATCCACTTTTTTCTTAGGGTCGCCACCGTCTTGCGCTTGCACCCAATAGACTGTTGCGGGGGCATCACTGCGCCAACCAAAGCCGCGTGGATAAGGCGTAGTAGCATCAGGCGACCACGGTGCATTTTCATTTAAAGGATTGGCTGCCAATTCTTTAACCAGTTTGCCGTCCTTATCCAACACCTGCGTTTTGATAGGAAAAGAGCGATATGTAACCAAATATGAGAACGGACGCTCAATACTTTCGACAATAATATATTTGCCATCGGGCGAGGTACTCATATTGCCTTTGATGCCCGCAGTGCTGATGGGTTCCGTTTTACCATTAAGGTTCATTTTCACGATTTGCGCACTGCAATAATATTCAAAAAGTCCCGCATCGGTCTCGTTTTTCAACATATCTTGATAGGTCGGGGCTTGGGCTTTTTTACCCAAATTCTCTTGTACATTCGGTCCATTGGGTACACGGCTGACTTCGGGAGCTTTGCCGCGTGTTTCGGATATGGAGCGCACCAATAGGTTTTTACTATCCGAAAACCATGTGAAAGGTGTACCCATTGTGCCATTTATCGCCAATTTGGATATTTTACGCGCTTTGGCGGTAGGAATATCCAAAATATAGAGTTCAATTTTATTGGCTGTTGTGTTCGTAAATGCCAATTTTGTTTCATCAGGCGACCACAGCATACCGCCCATTTGCGGATTTGAAGGCAAGCCCGATACTTGGGTTTCGCTCAAATCGCCCATTTTTTTCACCTTAATATTGGTGACATAGGCTTGTCGGCTACCGCCATTGGTTGCGGGATTAATCCGCAAACCTGCTAAGCGCAATTCGGGTTGCGATAGTTCCGCAATGGTCGGTAAATCGGAACGTTCCAAAATGAGCATCAAAGTCCCTTTTGTATTCACAGATACTGAGGGGGTCAGTGGGGCATTCACCAAATCGGCTAAGGGCTTAGGAGGCGTTTGATAGCCCGTGGCATCTTGCGTAAAAGCGGTCATAATATGAATAAAAATAAATGATAGTGTTAATAAACGTTTGGTTAGGTCAATACGAGCCATGATTAAGGTTTGTTTGATTTGAGAATTTTTTTAGAATGAATAGTTTTTCAAAGGTACAAATCGGTTGCCAATTGTGGCATATTTTAGATAAAATACTGAGGGGTAAAGCTATCGCTAAAAAAACAAAGCGAGATTGGTTAATACTTCTTCATTATCCGTATTGTTTTTTCTACTTTTGCGAAAATTAAACGATGCTCAAATCCATAAAAAATATCTATCGTTTTCTGTCGCCTCGTTTTCAGACATTGCACAATGACTATCCAGTGGATTTTAAACCCCGCTATGGTCATGGGCAACCGCCGCACCTGCAATTATACGATATTATTAATAGTTTTCGAGAAAATTATGCGGAAATACTGAGGGGTATGCTCGAATATCAAAATGCCTTTTTCAATATATCTGAAAACAGTATTCCAGCCAATGCGCCAAAGGGCAATGGCATCGTTTCGCCCTTGCAGTACAACAACGGCTTTTTACCCGCTTTGGATATTATGGCGATATACACAATGCTCGCTCGCTTGAAACCTGCACAATACATAGAAGTCGGGTCAGGCAACTCTACGAAGGTCGCGTATAAAGCCATACAAGAGCAAAAACTTACTACAAAAATCACCTCCATTGACCCATACCCACGCGCCGAAATTGACCAATTGGCAGATACCATTATTAGAAAGCCTTTTGAAACAATTGATTATACATTTATAAAAACTTTAAAGCCGCGCGATATTCTGTTTATTGATAACAGTCATCGAGTATTGCCGAACTCTGATGCGATGGTATTTTTTATGGAAATATTGCCCCAATTGCCTTCGGGCGTGGTGGTGCATATCCACGATATATACTTGCCTTACGATTATCCGCAATTTATGTGTGATAGATTTTACTCAGAACAATATACCCTCGGAGCATTTATTATGGCAAACCCACAGCGTTATCGCCCTCTTTTGCCCAACTATTTTATTTTTGAAGATAAAGAATTGCACAGTATTCTAAACCCTATATGGCAAAACCCTGTTCTGCAAGGAGTAGAGACGCATGGTGGGTCTTTTTGGATAGAAATCAACTAATGTACGGTGTTTGATGTACGAGGTACGAGGCAGAAATAACTTGACACATAGTTTATCAAACACCGCACATGACATATTCGTACATCGTACATCAAACATCGTACAATAATTTATGAACAATAAAGTAAAATTAGAACTCGTTTGGTGGGTCGTTACCGCCGTTATTTTAAGCACATTGATGTTCCCGATTTGGAAAGATTTTTCGACTTTCCCGTTTCATAATACCTTGATAGTGTTTATTTTATGCTTCATTACGTTCACGCGCTATGGCTTTTTGTTGAAGCATACATTCCTCGCAAAATGGGAGCGCGGCAAGATAATATTCGTCCTATTCACCTTAGCGATAGTGGGTTTATTGGCGTTCCAAATTCAAGATTTCAACGTTTGGTACGACAATGGCGACCCCGACCAACTGTTGCGCAGTTCATCATCCAAAAACAAAGGCGATTTGCTGACTTATATCAAAAGCACCTTTCTATTTTTTGCCATCGGCGGTATGATTTCAGCTATCTTTTTAGGTGGTAGGTTATTGGTTTCGATATGGCGGTTGCGGAATAGAGGAAAGGTTTAGGAAACTGATATTGATGGTGATTTAATTTTTTGCAAAAAAATTAAATCACCATCAATATCAGTTTCCTAAACCACTTGTTCATTTTATACTATACTTGTTTGAAATGCCTGCATAGTCTGGCTCTCAAAAGCAACAACCCGATTGTTCAAATTGCAATATGCCTTTTTCGCTTCCCCATTCAACTCAAAATCAATCACATAAAAATCGAAAATGGGCTGCGAAACGTTTTTTACAATCCGATTTTTATAGTCAAATATCATTTTATATTGCGCCAATACCCCCTCAGTATATTCAGTGACGACATCGCTGCAAAAAAGCAAATCGCCTAATAAAACATTGATTATCAATATGGTTTCGCGCTGGTGCGGTGTGAGGCTGTGATTTTTTTCTCTTAAAATAAATACATCGGGGTCGTTCAAAAAAACATGACCATTGAGTTGCCAACGATTCAGAACGGTGCGTAAGGCAACTATAGTGGATACGCGTTCCCGATTTTTCAAAAACTTCAAAAGGCTGTGTTCCCACTTTAAATGTATATCGGCTCCGATGCGGCAAAAATCCACTAAGCCAAAGCTCGAACCCAAAGGCACACCACAAGCCAACAGTATTTTATCGCCCGCCAATTGCCTTAAAAAAATCATGGCTTCGTGCATGATTTGCCCACGCGTTTTGTTAGGTCGAGGCAGCACACAGACGGCATATAGAAAATCAAGTTTGAGCATATCGAAACCCCATTTGTGTAAAACGGTATGAAAAACGCCCGATAGATAGTCCTGCACTTGCTTATTATAAAAATCCAAAGCGTAGAATTTGCCCGACCAATGGGGTGCATAACCTACGGCAACAGGATTGCCTTTTTCATCTTTTAAGAGCCAATCTTTTTTTTCTTGATAGATACGTGATTTGGGTTCTACGATAAACGGCGCAAGCCACAAGCCCGCTTTAAAGCCTTGATTATGAATAAGTTGTGCCGTATGCGCCATACCATTTGGAAACGAGGGCTGTACGGAAAGCCAATCACCAATGCGGGTTTCCCAACCATCATCAATTTGGAATATATCAATCGGCAAGTCTTTTTCTTTAAAGGCTTGGAGGTTTTGAACGATAATATCTTCTGAGATCTTATTATAGTAATTGTACCAACTTGTCCAGCCAGTTGTATAACCGAATTTGGGTTTTGGCAGATTTTGAAGGTCAAAATAGTGCTTAAATACTGAGGGGGTATCCCCTTTGAGTATCACTATATCCAAAGTAGGAAAAGAGTGGGTTAATATTAAATTTTCTACGTCTTTTTTAATCGTAATTGTTTGATTATCAGCATTGTATAGGAAATAAGTGAAACCCGTTGTTTCATTCAATGAACCTATAAAATTGATATTATTGTCACTGTTTGAACGATGGTACGCATAAGTCCAAGAGTGCAATATCCCTTTTTGGCGTGGGATATTTGCGATATGATAATCGCCATAATAGCCCATCAAAGGTTTGGCGAACCAGCGTAGATTGTCAGGTGTTTCATTGAACGTATATTCCCGTGTTTCGCTCCATGTTTGAAAACCGTTGCATAAAACGCTTGTATTGTTTATATCTAAATGTGTTTGTATTTGAATATCAACGCTTTTTAATACTATATCCTGTTTAGGGTGAATATCCAATTTCAGTCTTGAATACTGAGGGGTTTCTTCTTTTGTAAAAAAAACATACAATTCGTCAGCCACCGTAGATTTGTTGAGATGGCACTGTAACTTTTTATTATCGTAGCGAATATGGGCAGTAATCATTAATCAGAATGAATAAAATGAGTAAAGATGAATAGAATGGACAAAGATAAATAAGGAAATGATGAATGATAAACGAAAAATGATGAATTTTTAAAACGTTGATAATTAATATTTTATAAGATACAAAATGTGAGTTTAATGGCTTTTAGTTGATAATTATTGGGGTTAAATACTTTCACAATAGATACAAAAAAAGACAGCACCTGCGAAGATGCTGCCTTTTGCTATACCTAAACAATAAAATTACGAACCCGCAGGCTTAGTCGTTGTTGTCGTAGTTGTGGTCGTAGTAGTAGTACCCGAAGTGCCGCTTGTACCTCTTGCATTTGGGTCCCCCTCGTCATCACGTCTTTTATCGTCACCGTCACCACCTTTGATTAGCAACATTTGGACAGTGGTCAATCTTTGACGATTAGACAATACATTTTTTAAGTCATTGATGTTCTTTACCATTTTTGTAAGATTTTTGAGTGAGCTAAATAAATGTAAGTTTTAACTGTTTTTTAGACACATCATACTAATACGAATTTGATAACGACACAATAAAGTAATAAAATGAGTAGGATTCATATAGAAATCGAACAACCTTTTAATGTCGGTATCAAATTAACGTTGGTGAAATTTTCTAATAGTTCCCAACGTAGATTCATATCACAAAGTTGATAATTGTAAAAATCTCAAATTAGGCACGTAATAGCAAGTGGGCTGTCTCAATGCTACCTGATTATTTTGTAATAACTTGATATTCAATTATATACAAATAATTTTTTGAAGCATTCAGACAACCCACAGTTAGCTTAATTACGGATTATTTCTGCGTAAATCTTCGCCATCACCACCTTTCAGGTGATTCATTTGAGTCTCAGTAAGGACTTCCTTTGCCGTAAGCAATGTTTTTAATTGGTCTAATTTCGTAGTCATTTTAATAAGTTTTTGATAGAGATTCATTAATTCTTATTCTTAAGATGTTTGATAGAGGCTAAGATGAAAATTTATAAAATCATCATGCCAGCCTAACTGTTTTTTGAGTCCCATTATAATACTTGTTATATTGTAAGTAAATGTATGTCAATACTTAAAGTTGAATTTTTCAAATTATGAACGAGACAGATGTCTGTTACATTATTTTTTTGTAGAAATAGCAATGGTACCAGAGATAGTGATGGTAGAAGTACTTATAGTACCAGAGATAGTCGTTGTGCTACCAGTTGTAGTGATAGTACCCGATATACGCAATAGTGAATTTCTGCGTAAATCATCGCCATCTGCACCACCTTTTAATTGGAACATTTGGGTAGGTGAAAGGATTTCCTTATCCGAAATCACTGTCTTTAATTGGTTTAATTTTGAAATCATTTTTAGTAAGATTTTGGTAAAATATAAGATAATTGTTGTTATTAATCAAGCTAATCGTTAGTCTATAACAGTAAAATTACAGTCACGAAAAATGAAATGGCGCGTGCTTACGTTACCAGTTATGTACCAGAACTATAAGACAACGCGCAATTTCTATATCAGAATACTCAACACATTACTTGCCGTTAGGCTTAGTTATAGTTGTTGTAGTTGTAGTTGTAGGTTTGGTACTCGTAGTACCACCTGTCATAATTCTGAAAGAGTCTCTGCGTAAATCATCGCCATCACCACCTTTGATGAGAGAGATATGCTGCGTTGTCAAAATTTCATTTGCAGAGACCAATGCTCTGAAATCATTAATAGTTCTTTTCATGTTGCAAGATTTTGAATAGTTAAAATGTTATAGTTTTCTCGATGTCAATCACAATTCAAATGAAATGCTATATTATGTGAACCATCGCAGAAAAAAAAGCCTTGCGTGACGTAGTCTTTTTTTGATATTAAAAACAATTTATGTGCAAAAAGTGGTGACAATCAGCCCATAGAATTTTTATTTTTAATATCAAAATTCCTCCTTTCGTGCCTCGTTTTCGGCATCAAAAAGTATGTATTTAATAGGTTTAAAATACAGGAAAAAGTTATCCACATTATGCTTTTTTTTCGACCTATTGTGTATCTTTACACGTTTTTTGAAATACCCCAAAAAGTAAGGTAAGTTAAAGTACATAATTTTTATAAAATTCTGATAATCAATTATTTATAAAATAATATATATTTTAATTTATTTAACTAAAAATACTGAAGGGGTATCTATTGACATCTCATTTTCATAAAATCTTGATTTTCCACTTTTTTCATAAAATTATGATTTTCAATATTTTATGAAATAGGTATTTTTTATGCGAAAGGCAATGCTATTTACTTATAAAAAGATATTTTAAACAAAAAAAATTAAATGTCAGAATCAAGAATTATACAGGTCAACATAGAAGACCACATGAAATCGGCATACATTGACTATTCTATGTCGGTCATTGTGTCGCGTGCTTTGCCTGATGTGCGCGATGGTTTGAAGCCTGTACATCGGCGTGTGTTGTTTGGTATGTCAGAGTTGGGTGTTACCTACAATAAGTCGCACAAAAAATCGGCACGTATTGTTGGTGAAGTATTGGGTAAATATCACCCACATGGTGACAACTCGGTTTACGATGCCTTGGTGCGGATGGCACAAGACTGGTCGCTACGCTATCCATTAGTTGATGGGCAAGGAAACTTTGGCTCGATTGAAGGCGATAGCCCTGCGGCGATGCGTTATACAGAAGTAAAAATGCGCCGTATCAGCGATGAACTTTTGAGTGATATTGATAAAGAAACGGTTGATTTCACCCTCAATTTTGACGACACACTCGAAGAACCATCTGTTTTGCCCGCCAAATTCCCTAATGTTTTGGTCAATGGTGCAGAAGGTATTGCCGTGGGTATGGCTACCAAAATGGTGCCTCACAACCTTACTGAAGTAATAGATGGCACAATTGCAATGGTGGATAACCCAGCTATTACGGTGCAAGAGTTGATGAAATTTATCAAAGCACCTGACTTCCCAACGGGCGGTATCATCTATGGTACTGAGGGGGTACGCGAGGCGTATGAAACGGGGCGTGGGCGCGTTGTGGTGCGTGGTAAAGCGGAAATTGTCACTTTAGATGGTAAAGATGCAATTATCATTACCGAAGTGCCTTACCAAACCAATCCTGCCGTTATTCAAGTGAAAATAGCGGAATTGGTGGACGAAAAAAAGATTGAAGGTATTACCGAGATACGTAACGAAACGAGTAAAGACGGTATCCGCGTGGTGGTCGAACTTAGGAGAGATGCCGTAGCGAATGTCGTTTTGAATATGTTGTATAAATTGACCCCGCTTCAAACGTCATTTGGTATCAACAATGTGGTATTAGTCAGAGGTCGTCCTATGACCTTGAACATCCGCCAAATTCTTGAAGAATTTATTAAATTTCGCTTAGAAGTCGTTGTTCGTCGTACCAAATTTGAATTGCGCAAAGCCGAAGAACGGGCGCACGTTTTGGAAGGTTTGTATGTAGCGTTAGACGATTTAGACCGCATCATCGAGCTTATCCGTAAGTCAAAAAACCCTGACGAAGCGCAAGAGGCTTTGATGTCCACATCGTTTACATTGAGCGCAGACGTAGCAAAAGTCATTGGCTTGACGAGCGAAACAGGCGGTATCCAAACGACCTATAACTTGAGCGACATCCAATCAAAAGCAATTTTGGAAATGCGTTTGCAACGTTTGACGGGTTTGGAACGCGATAAAATAAAGAACGAATACGAAGAAATAAAGAAAACCATTGAGCATTTAAAAGCTATTTTGGCAGATGAAGGTTTGCAGCGCGAGATTATCAAAACGGAAATGACCGAAATCAAAGACCGCTTTGGGGACGCTCGCCGTACTGAAATCCTACACGCTGATGGCGAAATCTCGATGGAGGATTTGATTGCCAATGAGGAAATGGTCGTGACTATTTCGCACTTAGGCTATATTAAACGCACTGCGGTGAGCGAATTTAAGGCGCAAAACCGTGGTGGTCGTGGTTCACGCGGGTCAAAAACGCGTAATGAGGACTTCGTAGAGCATATGTTTATTGCCAGTGCGCACGATTATTTGTTGTTTTTCTCCGAAAAAGGCAAATGTCACTGGATGCGCGCTTACGAAATACCAGAAGGTTCAAAAACGTCGGCAGGTCGGGTTATCCAAAACCTATTGTCATTGCCAAGTGATGAAAAAGTGAAGGCTTACATCAAAATCAAGGATTTGACTGATGTAGAATTTACAAAATCACACTTCATCATGTTCTGTACTAAGAACGGGTTGGTGAAAAAAACAGCAGTTGAGCATTTCACACGCCCCCGCGCTGGTGGTATCATTGGTATCGAAATCCGCGAAGGAGATGAATTGATGGAAGCAAAACTAACCAATGGCGATTGCGAGGTTTTAGTGGCAAACCGCAATGGTCGTACCATTCGTTTCCATGAAAGACGAGTACGCGCCATGTTGCGTGCTTCGGAAGGTGTAGCAGGTCTCGAAATTGACGAGGATGGTACTGACCAAGTGACGGGTATGATATGCGTAGAAGCGGGTGACAATTCGCTCTCTGTATTGGTTATTTCCGAAAATGGCTTTGGCAAACGCTCGCCAGTTGAAGATTATCGCCTCGTGAACAATCGCGGTGGTCGTGGTGTCACAACCATGAATGTCAATGAAAAAACAGGCAAAGTCGTGACCATCAAGAGTGTCCGCGATGTAGATGATTTGATTATCACAACCAAAGCAGGTATCACTATCCGTATGTCGGCTTCCGATATTCGTATCATGGGTCGCGCTACGCAAGGTGTAAAAGTCATTCGCTTAGACGAAGGTGAAGAAATCGGCGATGTTGCTTTGATACGCGATGCCGCTATTCAAGAAGACGAAGATGCTGAAATCATTGACGGCGAAATCTTGGACGCAGGTGAAACACCAGAAGCTACAGAGAATGGCGCAGAGGATGCACCTGAAACTGAGGTATAAAGTATTGATTTTCAACTAAATACAAACACCCTCTCGGTAAAATACTGAGGGGGTGTTTTTTTAAAAAAAAGGAACAAGTGGTTTAGGAAACTAATTTTGATAGATTTTTAGTTGAATTTTATATTTTTTTCAAAAAAACATAAAATTCAACTAAAAATCTATCAAAATTAGTTTCCTAAACCGCCGTTCTAATGCTGTTGCAGTTTAGAAAAACCGCTATTTCAATCCAACATAAAGGTGGGGTGATAACACCCGCAACTCCTCTTTCACATCCTCCTCAATCTCCAAAGTTTCTATAAAATCGAACAAATCTTTTTTGGTGATGCTCGCTTTGCCGCGTGTGAGTTGCTTCAAAGCATCATATGGATTTGGGTAATTTTCGCGGCGCAATATGGTCTGTATAGCTTCGGCTATTACTGCCCAATTATTATCCAAATCGTCATATAGTTTTTGCTCATTCAATAGTAGTTTGTCTAAGCCTCTGCCTATTGATTTTAAGGCAATCAACGTATGCGCAAACGGCACACCCACGTTGCGTAAAACGGTACTATCCGTCAAGTCCCTTTGCAAACGGGAAACGGGTAATTTTTCGGCTAAATGTTGAAAAATAGCGTTCGCTATACCGAAATTGCCCTCAGCATTTTCAAAATCAATCGGATTAACTTTATGTGGCATAGCCGAAGAACCGACTTCACCCGCCACCGTTTTTTGCTTGAAATAGTCCATCGAGATATACGTCCATATATCTCTTGAAAGGTCAATTAAAATGGTATTGATGCGCGAAATGGCATGGAAAAGAGCCGCTAAATTGTCATAATGTTCAATTTGAGTGGTATAGGTCAAACGGTCTAAACCCAAATATTCTTTCACAAAATCATCCGAAAAGGCTTTCCAATCTATATCAGGATAAGCGATATGGTGGGCGTTAAAATTACCCGTTGCGCCGCCAAATTTGGCTTTATACGATATGTTTTTTAACATAAACAATTGATTATCAAGGCGTTCTACATATACCCGAAACTCTTTGCCGAGTGAGGTAGGGCTGGCGGGTTGCCCGTGTGTCCGTGCCAGCATCGGTATATCTTGCCATTTGTTACTCATTTCTAACAACTCATTTTTTACTTTTTCGAGGTTGGGCAGATACACGCGCTCTACGGCGTGCTTAATACTGAGGGGTATCGCTGTGTTGTTCACATCTTGCGAAGTCAAACCAAAATGGATGAACTCTTGAAATTGACTGATTCCGTACGCCTCAAATTTTTCGCGCAAGAAATATTCAACCGCCTTCACATCGTGGTTCGTTACTTTTTCGATAGCCTTTACGCGCTCGGCATCTGGTGTGTCGAAGTCCTCGAACAGCCTATCCAAAAGCTCAATTTTTTCGTCCTCAAAGTCTATTAACTGAGGCAACGGATGGTTGCACAAGGCGATAAAGTATTGAATTTCAACGAATATGCGGTAGCGTATCAAAGCAAATTCGGAAAAATAAGCGGAAAGTTCTCTCGTTTGACGGGCATAGCGTCCATCAATAGGTGATATGGCGTTGAGCATTGTTCTTGATTTGTTCTGTAAAATATGCGACAAAAGTACACGAAAAACCCATAAAGTCACTACAACTTTATGGGTTTTTGCTATTATCGCTTATACATTTTCAATTGTTCGTTAAAAATCGTCATTCATCTAACATCCTCTTCTGTGCTCCATAAGTATAGTCTTTATCTTTACCAGAGCAATTGCTGCGGATTTTGATATTGAAAATCTCGTAGGTTTTCATATCCTCCATCAATTGTTTTGTGCCCGTCACAGTATGATTTTGGTAGCGTTGTTTGAAGCATTGTGCGCCTTCTTTCAAAGGTACTTTCACAGTTTCCCATTTGCTATAACGCTCGGTATCACTCACAATTTTGATTTGGAACACTTCTTTATCAGCATTGTAAGCACTGATACTATCAATTTTGAAGGTAATCGGTTGACGAGAAGCCAATATTTGTTGTTTGCGATTTTCCTCGCGTTGCTCATCTTCCTCTGCCCATTGCTCTTGAATCGTTTTTTCGGTAGATATTTTTTCGATATACTGACCCAAGTATTTGTTATTGATAGAACGCTTCAATTTTTGTACGCGTTTGTTAAAATCAGCCGTTTTTTCAAATTCTTTTTGTGGTGGTATAAGGCGAATTTCATTCTCTGTTTCACGTGAATAATACTGCGCTGCCATATTTTCATCACTGAAATTCCACAATTTCATAAAGCCTTTGGAGTCGCCACAAGCCAGATATCTGCCATCGGGACTAATCGCTGCGGCTGTGATTTTACTTTCAAACCCAATTGGCGTTTTGATTTCCTTTTTGGTTTTCAATTCCCAAATCTTTAAAGTATCGTTACCACCTATCAAATAGCGACCATCCGCACTGAGGGCAAAAATATTGTCTTTCGAGCCAATATTGATGGTGTGCGCCAATTTCGAATTGGGTAAATCCCACAAACGCACTTTGTTTTCACTCAACACAGCTGCAAAACGGTTTTCAGAAGAAAAAATAACGTTTTTCAATTCCTCTGATTTACCATTTTGACCGCACGCATAGACGTGCAACTCGCGCCCAGATTTCAAATCCAAACAACGGAAGCTATCCACATAGGTCTCAATCACATAGCTATCGTTTGAGCTAAAAAAGTGATTAACCCCATTGCTGTAATATTCACGCTCGTATTTGCCCGTTTCGCTCGTGATGTCATACACAAGGCTGGTGCTGCCTTGTTCAATCACCACGCTTTTGTTTTCGTTAATAATCGCAATCGGGCGAGCGAATTTATTATCGCTAAATTTGATGGTACTAATAATGCGGCGCGTGGGAATATCCATGATAACCACCGCATTTTTTTCTTTAAAAGCAACCAAATTGCCATCGTTAGAGACGCAAGAAGCGCGCCCCATATCCTTTTCGGCAATGCGGGCAGTGTTGCGTTTAGTTTCCAAATCCCAGACGTGTACGCAAGGAGATGTGATGATACCTTTAGTATTGGTAACAACATCATCGCCACTTTTGCCAATCAGAAACTTACCATCGGCAGTAAAAGTTAAATCGCGCAAGCGGGAGTTGTCATAAATGAGCGTTACAACGTCATTTTGCGCCACTGCAAAAGCAGCAGCAAAGAACGTGAACAGCGCGGAAAGCAAAAAATGCTTTGATAAAATTGTGTCCGTTTTATGAATGTTCTTCATTAGTAAGTTTGATTTTGATATAGCTTTTCTCTAAAAATGGATTAGTTTGCCAATAGGTTTGTGCTGAAAAAATAATTGTAGTGTATATGGGAAATTAGTATAAGAATAGATACCCCTCAACTTGTCCCGAAACCATCGGGAGGATTTCTATAAGAAAACAGAGCAATATTGACGGATATGAGATATGCAACAGGATGAATAGAGAGCATACGCCTACTGTTTATTGCCTACTGCCTATTTAGTTGCTTGTTCTGTTTGTTAATTAAATAGCAAAACGTTTGAGGCGTTTTATCCGTCGTGTTGTTTCGTTCAATAGTGCAAAATTATGAAATACACCACAAAGTTATAAGAAAATACTTGGCAAAATAATATTTAGCTATTTTTTTATTTAAAAAAGATAAAATATGTTTTCTTATGATAGATTAAAAAATACCCTATTCGCGGTAGTTGTTGATTATCAAGTGCTTGTGTATTGTTAATGGGTGGAGATGGTCGGATTGGTTGACGGTTGAGTATTGTAGATTGTACCCCGCAGTATTTTATGCTATATTTACTTTCAAACGCATTACTTCAAACCCCTTAGTGTTAAGCTCTCTCAATATCGTTTGCCACAATACTTCAAAAGATAGCACTTCCATTTTGTAGCCTGTTGCCATAATATCGTAAGGGACGCTCATCATATCTTTGATGATTTTATCCGTTTTGCGCTGAATGGCTTTTACCTTAAAATTCTCTTTGGGTAGTTCAACTAAGGCTTTGATAAATTGATTGGAGCGATAGTTAGCAATATCGCTTTTGGGTACATTTCTGACGAGGTATTTCTCAATGGTTTCGATGCGGTCAACTAATTTTTTATCTTTCTCAATGACCATCAAGACGATTTGAATGACCAATACTGGAATATTCATCCCTTTTTTATCCTGGCTAAACGTGGGTATCTCATTCAAAAACTTGCTCAAACGAAAGTTGCCGAAGGTATTTTTAGCGTGTCTGTCTATATGCGGTATTTTGCCGAATGAAGCACCCAGATAAAGATAGGCTTCAAACAATCGCCATATTTCGGCACCATGCCCTTGCAGATTTTTAAATTCCTTAATGTTGCGCACGCGGTTATAGAGGGCATACCCCTCAGTATAAGCATCGGTTTGAAAGTACAGCAACATCTTTTTCTCCATCGTTTTGAACCAATTCACATTCCCTTCTTCTTGCAATGCTAAGGCTTCATCCAAGACAACATGACATTCTTCAAAACGGCGTAGCATTAATAGCGCAATGGCTTTTTGGTTCAAAAATATAGCTATATATGCCTTTACATTAAAGGGTTTGGCATTAAAATAGGCTATCGCTTCATCGCACATAGGCAATAGCCCTTTCCAATCGTGTTTGGCTGAATATATGGCTTCTTTGACCAAATAATAGTTAAAAACGAACATGAAACTATCATATTGTGCGCGATATGGCTCTAAACTATCTAATAAAGTTTTTGCATTAAGGCTTGTTTCTGGTCTATATGCTGTAGATTTTACATATTCTAACCGTATATCATTAAAAGCATCACAGGCACGATGTTCAGCATCCCACACCGCTTTATAATCCCAAAATTTTTCTTTTAATTCATAATATTTCTTTTTGTTCCCTATTTGACGAGCATAAGTGTCTTTCAATCTTTCCAAAATAGCTACACATAGGTCTGTAAGTTCATATTTAATGCAATCTGTTAGCAACCTCTCGGCGAGATTGTTGGCAGCTTCGATAATACCTCTCCTATACAGAATATTAATAGCACCCCAATCGTGAAGAGCTTTATAATATACTCTCTGAAACTCATTAAACTGTGGGTTATCGTAGTCAATAAAGAATAAAGTGTTCAATAGTACTACTTTTCAGGCAAATGTAAATTTCCCGACAGCTAGTGGTTCAAGAATTAATTAATTAACAGTCTATTTCATTTCCAGAAATGAAATAATTTATAGGCAAAAACTGGTCTAATTAACCTTTGAAAGCCACATTTTTAGGCTTTTTATCATCAAATATTTAATTCTTGAGGCACTATTGACATAAATGTTAACAGTTGTAATTTATTAAATACTATGCGCGTTTATGGTGAAACAAGTAACCGTTCATTTACAATGCTTCGTTAATTTATAACAATATTCGATAATTAATACCAAATTCCGAGCTTTTCATTTTGAAAGGCTCGGAATTTCACCATTTTGCAGAGGTCTTTCTAAGAGAAAAAGCCGTATTCCAAAAGTTAAAGGGCGTTTATTTTATAACTTTGCGTACAGTGTTATCATTTTGTCTATAAATAATATCGCTTCACCAAAAGAATCAACATATCTACTTGGACTACCAGCATCAATATTATAAAGAACATATTAAATACATTTAGTCCCTTCTTGGTTCTATAATTTTTATGCAATAAGCCTGATAGCACCATAAAAATTAGAGGGTATATAGGAATGTAGTATTTTCCTCCAAAAGCATAAATGACATTTTCGCCTATACAAGCCCAGTGAAGATGCTGAGAGAGTAAAAATAACATCAACAAGCCATGTGCTAATAGTGCTAAACAAACTATCTCCCAGTTTTTAAAAATTCGTTCTCTTGTAAGTATAAAAATGATGATTGAACATTGTAGGATATACATCAAACCATTAGGTATCCCTCTACTCTCCCACCCAAAACTTGTAAGATATAAGTCCTTGCTATAATAATAAACTTTAAATGAAGCTGCTATAAAATCATTTATAAAAAACTCAAAATGGCTCATAATATACTCCTTTTGTAGCGTTGGGTTAATATTATTACACTCCATTCTCATATTGTTGTAGGTGGTATGTAGCTTATCATTAGTTGGATAAACCAAATTTTGTATCTGCCCATTCCACCAAAATACAATCATCATACTTACTATCAAGAGTAAAGTGAAAATAAGTATTTTCCTTTGCATACCCCCAAATTTGGCTTTGGGCACTAATAACAATAAGAAACTCAAAGGGAAAAAAATAAGTTTTTGCCATGTCAATAACAAAACTGCTATACTGAATAGTATTAGATCATTTCTTTTAATAGGTGTTGCTTCAAATTTGAACTTAAGACATAGTGCCATTATCAAAAAAGCCAAAGTATTGGATACAACGTCAGCACTCAATGTCGTATGTACTGCCATAGAAGTAGGTAAAAATGTCAAAAACATAAATAGCTCTTTGTAAACAGGAGTTATTCTGATAGCCCAACACACTGTAAAAAGCCAAAATAAAAACGCACTTATACGACCAGCATACATCATTATTAAGGGTGGGGTATCAAATTTGTCTAATAAAAAAGTGGATATCGTCTGAGGTAAATAGGAGGTAAAAGCATATCGGGCAGTATTGGGAAAATGGATAAATTCAAGTTTTTTTGAAGAAAAAGGCTTGTTGGTATGTGATAATACTGTATCGGGAGAAATTTTATTTTTGATTTTGTGTATCATAAATTTATAAGGCTCAATACAAGTGCGTATGCCTTCGGGTAAGTATCCACCTAACATTTGCTTATCAGGCGATACTTCACTCATAAAATTGCCTTGCGAAATATGATATATTCTTTCAAAATGGTTATTTTCATCGGGTGACTGAAAAGGCGGTAGTATAAGTGCGTATAATATACCAAAAATAAAAGTGACTATAAGCCAATATGAAATGAGTTTTTTCAATTTAATATCCACTTTTGATGATTTACGTAGTTGAAAAGTGCCGCAAAAGTAATAAAAAACACTTGAAAAATAGTGTTAAGTTCAAATTATCGAAGTGACTCGAAGACAAAAAAGGTTCTATTCTGTTTGGTATGGGTAAATTAAAACCCGCTACTTATCATTCTTAAACGATAGGTTTTTAAAGATCGAAATATGCTTTCATTTTTTCACTTAAAATTTTTAACAATTATGAAATCAAAAACAATGCGTATTAGCATTAGGGCATTTACCTTTGCTGTATTTGGATCCCTTTTGTTCTTTGGGATTGGGGCGTGTAAAAAAGATGCTACATTTAGTAGTGATTTGGCTAATAGTACTAATTTGGCTACCCCCCAAAAAACACTTTCTATAAAAGTGAATAATACAAAAAGTTGGTTTGAAGACCGTCAAAAAAAATCACTTTTAGCAAATACCACGCATTTGAAAAAAATGCAACCCCTGTGGGACAAAGCAATAACGTATCGCAATGTTGTAGAAGTGCCTTTTCAAATTGATGGAAAATTTCATATTCCAACGATGGCAAAAGGGACACAAACTCAATTGGGCAGGCAACGCTTAATTATCTACAGTAATGGTAAAGGCATGACAAATACATACGTAGCAAGCTATATGCCTTCTCTAAATTTCAATGGCAAAATTAAAAACATTAATGCCGTTAATCTAAAATATCAGAAATTCGATGGTATTGTTAGGCTTTATACTGTAAATAAAAAATATTTGGGTACTATGCACTATGATAAGGGCATTTTAAGACCTCGCAGCATTGCTAAGGATGTAAATAAACTTAGTACAAGAGGGGGTGATTGTTACGAACCTGGTGAAGATCCAGAAAGTGAGTGGGAATGTTGGTTAGAGGGTAATGAAACAATCTGCGACTTGGTGTATGTTGTAAAGCCAGATTGCCCAACAGAAGATGAAGACCCTTGTCAAAGTGACTTTCCACCCCCTTCTTGCGATGAAGACCCTTGTAATTCTGTAAATCCACCACCATATTGTAATAATGATGACCCTTGTTCTGGACCAAATCCTCCACCTTATTGCGGCGGCAATGGAGATTTTTGTGAAATGTTCCCAGAATTGTGCGACCCTTGTGTGTTATTTCCTACTCTGTGTGGTGGCGGTGATGATGGTGGAGGTGATAATAGTACGTGTACTTGTCAAAATACAGAATTTATTGATGAAAGTGTCTGTCAGATAATTTTTAGTTCGAATCAGACTCCTGGTGAGGCAATAGTAGTTCTTGATATGAATTATGTCACAAGTGATTGCACTGTACCTTCATATTCTGCACATGGAATATCCAGAGTTTTAGACAATAACGGAGGAAGTATCACCTTTGATAACAATAACACTATCAATTGTTTTATCAATAGCCAACCAAAAAGAATTAATGAAAACGACCCTAAATGTGGCTACACAGTTGGCTACAGGATGTCTGGTCGTATCACATGGTCTGGTAGAGATTTGGGGGCTGCCCCTCTTAATCTTACTGAAAGTTATAATGGAATTTCTGTTGGCTTTTTGAAATGACTAATATTCATAATAATATGAAGCATTAAAAACCTATTAATTTAATATATTGTCTTAAAACAAGATATTTCGATAATCATAAAATCAATCAAAAAATGAAAAAAGTATCACTTTGTATTATCTTATTTTTTACCTCTTTAAATTTTATAAATAGTCAAAATAAAGTCTCAAAAAAAATATGGACAGTCCAACAAGTTAAAGAAATGGCAAAGCCATATAATCTACAGGATAGTGTATCTGAGACCAAAAATAATCTACTATTATATATGACTAAATCTGAAATAGTCAGTTATTTCAATAGAGAAGTTAAATACCGTGAATTCTATAAAGCATACACATATTATAGAGAAAAATCGAAATCGGTTAGGACTTATAGCGATTATTTTAATCTACTTGATCAAGTGCCTCTTATAAAAGAAGATGTTATTAAATCACATGGAGGCGAAGATAATTATGCAAAATTCAAACAAGATGCATTAAAATATCAATGGCGAATTTATAAAGATACAAACCAAGACCTTCGATTTATTAGAGCAGATACGAAAGTAACACCTAATGAGCTAAAAATAGGTACTCGTGTTGATAATCTTCCTAAGTCCAGAAGCTAATACATAATAACAAAGTTGTGCTATCAGAATATATCTATACAAGATAGCACAACTTCTTTAACTTCAAACACAATGAAAATACTTAATATACTACTCATTTATTGGCTATTTCAGCCCTTTGAACGCGAAATACAAACGGCTGTTGATGAGCTACGTCCATCTAAAGACCTTGTACTGCATATCAAAAACACCTCAAATACTGAGGGGTCAGAAGCTTTAGCGGTAGTGTTTCCAGAACTCATACGCTGGTCAGCTATGAGCGATTTGTTTGAAACCTCTGCCAACGAACTTCTATATGTGCAAGGTGGACGCAGCGTTGCCGATTTCTCTATCGGGCATTTTCAAATGAAGCCCAGCTTTATTGAAGATTTGGAGGCATATATTACCACACATCCCGCATTATCCACTTTCAACTATGTTGTCATCAACAAAAAATCGGATAAAGACAATCGGTCAGAACGCATACAACGCCTAAAACAATTGGCGTGGCAACTGCGCTACGCACACGTCTATTGGTTGGTCGCTCAAGATAAATTTAAGCACCGTACTTTCGCAACTGCCAAAGACCGTATCCGCTTTTTTGCAACTGCCTACAACTACGGCTTCACCAAACCCGAAAGCGATATTGAAACATGGCAAAAACGCAAAGCCTTCCCTTTCGGCACAAAATACAAAGGCGAGCAAGCCTCATTCAGCGATTTTGCCATAGCCTTTTATGAAAAGTATGCACCAGAGTTTGAGTAATGATACCCCTCAGTATTTGTTAAACAAAAAACGCGTAATATCTTGATATGCAAGACATTACGCACTTTTTGTCAGTGTTTTATAGGCAATTAGTCTTGCTGTTCCTGTTCATATTGTCGAATAATATTTTCCACTTCGGTCATTGATAATTCGGTCAATTCAGCAAGGTCGCCTATGGCATATCCTTTTTGCCAGCCCTTGATGATAAAGGCTGTATTTTTTTCAAGTTTAGTTTTTTCAGTGGCTATTTTAGTTGCTTCTTTGGCTACTTCATCTAATTTTTGATGATACATGACTTCTTTCACCAAACTCATATCAAACATAACGCGCTGTTCGGGTGACATACGGTTAAGGTCAATTTTTTTCAATATTTCATCTAACCAAGCCTCTTGCCAAAAAGGTGGTCTTTCCGCTTCGTTGGTCGGGTCAATTTGATGCGCATATTTGAGTGTATAAGCCAATTTTTCCATATCCGTTTCAACTTTCGTGAAATCATGTTGCAATATAGGGAATTTACCCAATTCGACTACGTGAAATTCGATATTATCCGCAAAAATAACGCCTTTTTGGTTCTGTAGCGTCACTTTATTGTAATATGGCTCGAATGGCGTAATAGAACCTTCAATAATACAAACACAATAAATTGGCGGTAAGTTCAAGAAACCCATTTTTCCTTTACTCACCACAGCGCAGTACATATGAAACGTGTAAAAAAGTAGCCTTTGAATAAATGTCAAGTAATTATCAACTTGCATTTCGACAATGAAAACGCGCAGATGTTCGTCTCGACATACAATATCATACAAGCCAGAACGCGCTTCAAGGCTAATGCCTTCAAATTCATTACGCGACATATCCAAGTGTTGAATGGGCATATCAGACCCTATCAGCACTTGAATAGCTTTGCGCGAAAAAAGGCTATCGGTAGCAAAGGAAACTTTAAAACCGTAATCAGAAATAAGAGGTATTAAGTGTTTGGGTTGTTCTTTTTCATTATCGAGGTTGTGGTCGTTTGCCATAGTAACTGTTTTAGTTAAAAAAGCAAAGTTGTTGTTTTTGTTTTATATGAACAAGCATTGGTTTACATATTTTTTTCATCTATAAAACATAATGTTATATATTGCGAATTCGTACCCCCCCTCAGTATTTATATTCCAGCAAATGCAAAAGTGCATTGTAAAAATTCGACCTTTATAATAAAAGCCCCTTTGCGAAGCAAAGAGGCTTTTAAAAGTACCAATTCCACATGCTACTTCCCGAAGAAAGGCGTTGCGAAAACGTCCAAAACGATTTGGTAACGTAAATATACAACATTCTTGGACTTATGTCAAATTTATTTTGATTTGTTTGACGCTATTACCGCACATTACTAATCGAATTTTTCACAGTATCGTGCTTGGTTTTCAACACTCCTTGTTCAAGGGAAAAGCCTAAGCGCACTTGTGTTTTTAGCGTATCTTTTAAACCACTTGTGGCTTTTTCGGCTATCACGAAAGTCAATTCGTAGTCGCCATCAGGTAGATTGTCAGGTAATTGCAGTTTTGTTTGGTTGGTTTTTAAATCCCATCCGCTTGTTCTTCCTGTTGCGGCATATGCTGCGGAACTTGCCCCACCATTTACCATGCTTGAACCAGATGAAATGGCTGCGGATACGATACTTGCGACAGGCATTGCGCCACCCAACATACCTACTGCACCAGAAACGACACTGCCCGCTTGTTGCAATCCTGCATTTACTCTATCGCCAAAATTAACGCCTTGCGATTGTTTGCCTGCATTGACCCTATCGCCAAACTCGGCTTGCGAGATTTCGGTCATTGTGTTCGTCGCCGAATTGACCTTATAGGCTTTGTGGGGTGGCATTGATATGACACATCCACCGTCTATAATGGCAACTGTCATGGTTTGTTTGCCAACGGTAACATTCATGGAGGTACGGAGTGATGATGGCATTTCATTCATACCGCCTAATTTTATATTGCTTTCGGTTCTGGTAGTGGTTTGCGCTTGCGCGTTTGAAAAGCAAGCGATTGTCATAACGAGTGCACATACTGTCTGCATCAAATTTTTCATTTTCTTCATTTTTTAGATTGTGATGATACTTTGTTTTTAAATGTCCGTCCTCTTTATTGACCGAACAACAATATATTCCATCTCTTGCGAAAATGTGACGCATTTAGGCGTTATTTTTTGATAATTTTTATTTTTTCATTTATAAAATATTTATAATCAGCATATTAATTCGTGATACCCCTCAGTATTTTTAATAAAAAAAATCTGCCACAAAGCGTCTTGTGGCAGATTTTTTTATTGAAGAACATTAAAATTCTATTTTTTCAAAACAATATTTTCGTAAATATCTGTTAAGGCAATAGTGCAGTCGAGAGATTTTAAATAGAGTTTCTCGTTGATGTCCGTGTAGTCTGTGCCATGCCAAACCCCTTGTTTTTCTTTGAAATAGGTTTCGATATAGCACTTGTTTTGGTCTATTAAAACGTATTCCTTAAAACTTTCTAACGTTTTATACTCCGCAAATTTTGATGTTCTATCATACTTTTTTGTACTTTTTGATAGAACTTCAACAATAAGTATAGGATTTATTAATAATACTTGATTGCCATCCCAAAATAGAGGGGTGTCTGTCACGACCAATACATCAGGATATAGCGCATAATTAAGGGCGGGTAAATATACTTGCTGTTGACAACCAACAACAAGGTAGTTTTGTCCTTTTAATTTAAAATCGTACTTTAAGGCAACTAAAATATTAGAGCCAATAACATTGTGTGGTAGTCTTGCCATAGGTAGTTTGGTTATGATACCATCATAATATTCATGCAGTTCTGTTGCGTTTTCTTCACGGCGTAGGTACTCCGTAAGGGTATAGCGGCGTGGTTCTTTTTCTGGTTTCAGAACGGCTAATGGGTTGATGGTAATATTGCTATCGTCAAACATGATTGATATTTTTTGACAAATTTAAGTAATATCTATTTTAAAAGAAAAAAAAGTTTGACCCCCTCAGTATTTTTTCAATACACCTCAAACTTCAACAAGCGACACTCCAACGAGCCATTAAATAAAGGGATTTTGCGGGATGTTTTTAAACCAATATGCTTGGCGGCTTCCAGATTGCTTGATATGATAAACACCTGCCAGCCTTTCCAGTTTTTTTTCATCGTATCGCCTATTTGTTTATAAAAATTCTGGGCATCTTCTATTTTCAAACGTTCATCGTAGGGCGGGTTCATTAGCAGGATACCCCCCTCAGTGTTTTCACCCATATCTGGCACATATTTGAAAAAATCTTTGCGCACTACGGGTATTTTACCCGTCAGTTGTGCCGCTTCTATATTGCGTTCGGCAACTCTGATGGCTTGAAAATTCAAATCTGACCCTGCAATATAGCCTTGATAATCAATACGTTGTGCAGCTTGTGTTTTGACTATATCGTCAAATAAGGCTTTATCAAAATCTTTCCAACGTTTGAAGCAAAAATAATCGCGTCCATACTGCGGAGGTATATTGTGCGCCTTTTGTGCGGCTTCAATCAGTATCGTACCCGACCCACACATGGCATCAATAAAAGGCATTTTACCATCCCACCCACTCAAAGCAATCAGACCCGCAGCCAACACCTCATTGATAGGTGCATCGAGACTATCCACGCGATACCCGCGCTTATGCAGCGAGTCGCCCGAAGCATCTAACGACACGGTTACTTCATCATTAGTGATATGAATATTGACCAATAAATCGGGTGTGAGGGTATTCACATTGGGTCGTTTGTAGTGTTTTTCGCGGAATAAATCCACAATAGCGTCTTTCGTTTTGAGCGCAACATATTGAGAATGCGTGAAATACGTAGAATATACCACTGCATCAACAGCAATGGTTTGGCTAACGTTGATATATTGCGTCCAGTCTATTTTTTTGATATTGTCGTACAGTATTTTATCGTCCGTCGCTTGAAAAGTAGCAATGGGCATCAATACCCGAAGGGCTGTGCGTAGTTCCAAACAAGCGCGATAAAGCAAGCGTTTGTCGCCTTCAAAGGTCACGCCCCGCTTGATAACGGTTATGTTTTGACCACCCAAATGGGTGATTTCTTGGGCGAGCACATCTTCCAATCCAGCGAGGGTTTTGACTAATAATTTCATTTACAATGGAGAATTTACAATGGAGAATGGATAATAAGGCATTTGCAATGTATTGATAATCAATATACTGCGGCATTAATTTGATGCGCATTTATCAAACCCCCAATAGATAAAAGCCAGCCATAACAGCCCTTTTATTAAGAAAAAAAAGAAACCCGCTACACCGAGCCTTTTGAACCACAATTGCGTTTTTTCATTCATATAGTCAGAATGGATAGAATTTTAAAATGTAAAATTACCAAATCAACACGAATATAAAAGGATAAGTTGTCAGCCTTTCTTATTTTTACGAAAATATGTGTACTTTTGAAAAAACAAAACGGATATGTCAGATAAATTAAAGAAAGAAATTACCCTTTATGGCTTGACGATGATTGCCATTGGGTCGAGCATCGGGTCAGGTATTTTTAAAACGCCTACCGAAATTGCAGGGTATTTGCCCAACGAAGGCTTAATGCTTGCCGTATGGGTTGTGGGTGGTATCATCGCCTTGTGTGGTGCTTTGACTTTTGCTGAAATCTCGGCGTTATTCCCCAAAGCGGGTGGTTTTTACGTTTTTTTAAAGGAAGCCTTTGGCGAACTCCCCGCTTTTTTATATGGATGGCTGATGCTTTTGGTCATCAATACAGGGTCATTGGCGGCATTGAGTTTGGTTTTTGCGTCCTATCTGAATGTTTTGATACCATTATCGGAGGCTATGCAATTGATAATTGCCATATCGGCTATCATTGCTTTGACGGTGATGAATATTATGGGGGTGCGGTTGGGGGAAATATTCGCCAGTATATTCACTTCAGCTAAGCTATTGGGTATTTTTATTGTCGTCTTGATAGGCTTTTTATTAGGCGGACGCGATACACAAATCACTGAAATGCAATGGCTTGGCAATACCCAAAATTTATCTTTTATATCCGCTTTCGGTTTGGCATTGATTGGCGTAACGTTTTCTTATGGCGGTTATCAACACGCGACATTTGTGGCTGCCGAAGTGAAAGACGCACAACGGGTTTTGCCCAAAGCAATGCTACTGGGTATATCCATCGTCTGTTTGGCTTATGTGACTATCAATATTGCTTATTTGCGCTTATTACCCATTCAAAACATCATGGTTTCGGGTGGCGTAGCGGCTGAGGCAGTCAGTACAGTATGGGGATTGGGGTCAAAATTCATTGCTTTTTTGATTGTTTTGTCGGTATTGGGAACTATCGGCATTTATATATTGACCGCGCCGCGCATCTATTTTGCAATGGCAGAAGATGGTATTTTCTTTAAAAAATTTGCTGAAACGCATCCAATATACAAGACCCCAATGTGGGCAATTATTTTTCAATCGGCATGGGCTATCGTGTTGCTGATATTTTGGAAAACGTTTTCCAATCTTATTACCTATGTCG
>JAYVKQ010000245.1:0-2223 GCA_043768285.1 Saprospiraceae bacterium
GGTATTCTCAGACATTATAATTGAGTGGCTTCATAGAATTATTTAAGCGGAATTGTCTTTATCAAAAAAACATATTACATATTGGATTTATAAAATTGAATAGCCGTTGGAAATTCATTTTCCTCGACTAATGGAAATCTTACTGCACGCTCTACCACTTGTTTTCTTTTATTTTGAACATTCGGGAAATTAAGACCTAAAATATCAATCATGTCTTGTATCCTTTTCCTATCTGTATCTGGCAAGTCAATATTGGGTATATAATGATGCGTATTAGGGCTATAATCAAATAATTTGTAGGGGTCATAATCTTTTGAATCAGGCTTCAATATATAATCAACCGTTTTTGTACCTTTGAGGTTATTGGTATCAGATTGTACCATGAAAAAATTTGACCACAACCAATCTTTGTGTTGATAAATTGTTTTAACCTCATCAATATTCGAATGGGTTGTTTTATCTTTTTTGTCTTTCCATTTAAGCGTTTCATCAAAATGTTCTAACTGTCCGTTGTGAACACGACCCTCAGTATTTTTATCTAAAATCACTTATTCATACTTCAAAAGTCATTATATTTTAGTATATTTGTAAAATTTATTTACAAATAATATATAAATATGTAAAAAAATTTGACATATTTATATATTATTTGTACTTTTATTCGACAAATTTAATATTAAAATGATAGAACGTTCCATATTTCCTGCACTTTTAGAGCATTTGAACAAACCGCAAGTCACTGTCATTACAGGTATGCGGCGGGTCGGTAAATCAACGGCTTTGAAGTACCTATTAAGCCATATTGCGCATGATAATAAAATTTATCTTGATTTTGAAAAAGCGGATAATCGCTTTATTTGGAACCAAAATTCTTATAAAGATATAGAAATCAACTTGGCGGTAGAGGGCATTGACTTATCGCAACCCTCTGTTATAGCAATTGATGAAATTCAACTTGTGCCGCAATCTACAAGCGTTATAAAATATTTGTATGATACTTATGGTGCAAAATTCATTGTTTCTGGGTCGAGTTCTTTTTATTTAAAAAATAGGTTTTCAGAAAGTTTGGCGGGTCGAAAGCAAATTTTCGAGATGTATCCCTTAGATTTTGCTGAATTTGCGGCGTTCAAAGGCGAAAATAATAATACCATTATTCGTTTTTCAAAACAACCATTTATTGCAACTTATTATCATAAATGGAAAGCACTGTACGAAGAATACTTGCGTTTTGGTGGGTTTCCAGAGGTTGCATTGGCAGCAACAGATGCAGATAAAATAGCTTTTTTGAAAGATATTGTGAATGCCTATATTGAGTTGGATATTGCTCTATTGTCTGATTTTGCCGCATCTGATGATTTGTTGAAAATTATACGTTTATTAGCCAATCGAACAGGAAGCAAAATCGAATATGCTAAGTTAGCAACCATTGTGGGCATCAATCGCCATAAACTGAAAGATTATCTTGAGCTATTGGAATATACTTATTTCGTCAAATTCATACCTTTTTTCTCTAATAATCCAGACCGTGAAATAAATAAACAACAAAAAGTCTATATGGCTGATACGGGTATTTTGCAAACACTGGCACAAGTGAACAGCGGTCAAGTCTTTGAAAATGCTATAGCCAATCAACTATCGCGGTTGGGTGCGCTGCATTATCATCAAAAACTATCAGGACAAGAAATAGACTTTATTTTGGACGGCAAAGTGGCTGTCGAAGTGAAAGAAACACCATCTGCCAGTGATTTAGCTATACTGAAAAATAGAGCATCCTCTTTGAAAATAACAGATACATGGCTCATTGGTCGTCATGCGCCTGTTCAAGATTTCAAAGAATTTTATTGGGGCGGTTCGGTTTAACGACAAAAAGACGATTATGCTTATTTTCATCTAAAAATCACCATTATTTGCACCATTCAAATACCTTTTCATACATTTACAGTTGAATAATAACTAACTGTAAACTATGACAAACCGCATATTAACTTCTATCGCTACGCTTTTGTGCGTACTCTCACTGTCGGCGCAAAATGCTGATAGCAAACTTTTTTCAGAACTAAAATATCGCTATATCGGCGTTGATGGCAATCGTACTATTGCCGTAGTCGGCGAAACGGGCAACCCACTTGTGTCTTACGTAGGTGCAGCTTCGGGCGGCATCTGGAAAACTGAAGACGCTGGGGCGACGTGGAAACCCATTTTTGATGACCAAGACGTGTGTGC
>JAYVKQ010000246.1:0-3355 GCA_043768285.1 Saprospiraceae bacterium
ATAAGTAGATGTACGATAATAGATGTACGACTTGTAATATATTCATTATCAGTGTACTATGAAAAATAAAATTGTCGATTATTTACATCTACCTACTTATGACATAAATTAACCACGGATAACACTGATTTTTTTGTATAATTAAAACGGAAAAAATCAGTAATAATCTATTAAACCGTGACATCTGTGGTTAATTTATGTCATATGCGGAATTGCTGCAAGCAACACCAATATTTTCATAACAATTTGATTTAAAATCATTTATGCAACATAAAAACAGCATCATTTATACCAAATTACAGGTCTAAAACCATAACTTATATGCCTCCCATGTTTTTTATTTTTATCTGAAATGAAACAGTATTAATAATTTAACACGTATTTCCCATGACAAAAACAATTGTTGCAAAGATTCTTATCGTTGATGATGAGTCTTCAATTCGGCGCGCTTTCAAGTCTGTCCTTGAGTGTGAGCCTTATGACATTGATGAAGCCATTGATGGGTTCGATTGCTTAGAAAAACTAAAGCAAAAAACCTACAACATCATTTTCATGGACATCAAAATGCCCCGTAAAGATGGTATAGAAACCTTAGCCGAAGTGCTTCATCTATATCCCCAATTGCCAGTTGTGATGATTTCGGGCAATAGTGATATTAGATTAGCGGTTGACTGTATGCGTCAAGGTGCGGCTGACTACATGGTTAAACCTTTTGACCTCAACCAGTTGCTTGCCAATGTTAAAAGCACTCTTGACAACGCTTTGATACCGCAAAAAAGCCAAAAATCTAAAAAAAATGCGGGCGTTACTAAAGGCTCTAAACGTATTATTGGCGACTCCAGTTCCATCCAAGAGATGAACAAACGCATCAAACTCGCTGCAAAGTACGACAAAACTGATGTGCTTATTTTGGGACCTAATGGCTCGGGCAAAGAGTTAGTTGCCCAGGCTATTCACACCCAAAGTACAAGAAGTGACGGACCTTTTATCGAAATTAACTGTGCCGCTATTCCCGAATCGTTGATTGAAGCCACACTGTTTGGTCATGTAAAAAACTCCTTTACCGATGCTAAAGAAGACAGAAAAAGTAAGTTTGAAGAAGCCGAAGGAGGCACTATTTTTTTAGACGAAATCGGCGATATGTCTCTATCGGCGCAAGTCAGTATTTTGAGGGTTTTAGAAACTCGGACGGTGACGCGGGTAGGTAGCACTATGCCCATTCCGTTCAATACCAGAATCGTTGCTGCCACCAACAAAAACCTTAGAGAAGAAATAGCCAATAAGCTGTTTAGATTGGATTTGTACGGGCGTTTGAATCAATTATTGGTAGAAGTGCCGTCTTTGAATGACCGCATTGAGGATATACCGCAACTCATCGAATTTTTTAAGCAACAATTTTATACGATTTATAAAGACACACCGCCTAAGCACTTTGATGACGGTGCCGTTGCCTACCTTCAAAACCGCTACTGGGCTGGCAATATTCGAGAACTCAAATATGCCGTTGATAAGCTCATGATTTTTACCGACGACGCTACAACCATCCACGAAGCCGATGCTAAAAGATATTTAGAGCACGCCTAACGACTTGGATTTAGGATTAAATCAAATCGCGTAATGTATTGCCTGTCAATATATTATGCGATTTTTTTATTCACATTGTATCACCCCAACCGCATAGGCAACCGCCGCAACCACTGCCCCGTCAAATCAAAAATTGCCGCCGCAATAGCTGGGGCAACGGGAGCTAATGGTGGCTCACCCACGCCATAGGGTTCGGGTGCATTTTCGAGGATAACACATTGAATATCAGGTGTATCCATCATAGTAGCCATTGGGTATTCGTGGTAATTGGTTGCGCCAATTTGACCGTCTTTTATCTGGATTTCTTCATAAAGAGCGGCACTGATGCCCATCATCACACAGCCTTCCATTTGCTGTTTGATGCCTTCTGGATTGATGGCTTTGCCCGCATCCAATACCTGCGTGGCTTTTTTTACCCGTATTTGTCCGTTCTCTAAAGCCACTTCTACGACGGTAGCAGCGATGCTTTTTCTATCGTTTCCGATTGCCATCCCTCTGCCGATACCCGCCGCTTTGGGCGTATTCCAGCCACTGCTATCCCGCGCCGTTTCCAACACTTTTTTGAAACGCGGATTGAGTGCGCCCTCGCCCGAAAAAAGCTCCAGACGCAGCGCAATAGGGTCTTTACCGAGCTTGTGCGCCAATTCGTTGATAAAGGTTTCGATAGCAAAAACGTTGGGAAATATGCCCACACTGCGCCAAATACCTGTTAAATAGGGTACATCGGTATGCCATACGGAAGTCGCAATATGCTTGATACCGTCATAATAAACCAATGCCCCATGACCCGCCGAAATAAAATCTGCACCCATTAAATTCAAGCCCGTAGGATTGCCTTGCAAGGCGTTGCGCAAAAACATATCTGGTGTGGCTTGGTCGTGCGTTATGGCTTCAATTTGCCCTTTATCATTTATTTTTGCTTGCAATACATGGTGGGTATTCGGGCGATACATCGAGTTTTGAAACTCTTGCTCGCGGGTGAATATCATCTTTACAGGTTTGCCAACGGCTTTGGCAATCTTAATCGTTTCAACCGTGTTGCCTTTGTAGGATTTGCGCCCAAACCCGCCACCGAGGTAAGGCACTTGAATATCCAATTTGTCTCTATCAATATCCAAAGTCCAAGCTGTCGTGTACCATAGCGCGCCAGGCAATTGCGTTCCTGTGATGACCGTCGCTTTATCGCCTTCTACGTGCGCCACCGTGCCGTTAGGCTCCATTGGGGCATGGGCAGCAATGGGCGTTCTGTACTCTTGTTTGAAAATAGTGCCACCATTTTCTATCATACTTTTAGCACTACCTTCCTTTTGTACACTCACTTCTTTACCCTTTCCAACCGTCACAAGTGCTTCAATATCAGCTTGTTGCCATATTTTCGGCACGTCCCATTCTACTTTTATTGTATCAATAGCGCGGGTAGCGGCAAAGCGGGTTTTAGCAACCACGGCGACCAATTCACCCTCTCTAACCACCTTCACCACATCGGGTGATTTTTCAGCTTCACTCGTATCAATTGTTTTAATTTTTCCATCAATATAAGGACATTCTAAGCGCACGGCATGGAGCATATCGGGTAGTGTTTTATCAATTGTAAAAGCCGCTTTACCTATTACCTTAGGCACTAAATCCACCCTTTTTACGCTTTTTCCTACGTATTTGAATTGATTTTCTGGTTTTAAGGCGGGTGTTTTCGGAATAGTCCACTCTTTGGTTTTGGCAACCACATCTGCATAAGTCATGCTATTGATACCTACCGACAGCACCCCCCCCC
>JAYVKQ010000247.1:0-3324 GCA_043768285.1 Saprospiraceae bacterium
GATTTTTGAGAACCGACTGTATGCCGTTTTCACGGGCAGCCGTCTGAGGATAGCCTTCACTTTTCAATAATACCTTACCTGTTGCATCTAATAAGGCAAAAAAGTGGCGTTGGCTTTCCTCGTGATGAAATGCAGAAAATTCCGCTTCGGATGCGTGAGGTGCTTGTCCCTCGTAGTCGCTACATCTTAGGTAATCTTCATATACCATAACGTTTGTTTTTTTTGTTTAAAAAATTAAAAATGAGCTAAATAAAAAATACATATGCAGCAGTGAACGAATCCACCATCACATTAAATTATTTTTTACTCCATAATTTATTTTTGTATTTAAAGATAAAATTAATATTACATTTGATATTAACACTCTTTTCCCTTAATTTTTTTTGTACAATTCTTTATTATTTTTGCAAATGTGACATTTGCTCATACATTTCTCAATAAAAGATAATCTGTAAACATTTTCCCTACATTATTTTACGATTTAAACCTGCACATTTTACCCCCTCAGTATTTTGAGACGTTAAAATCTTGAACATGATACATATAAAAAAATTTGATATTGAAAAAATGAAATATAAGCATATAATATCTGGCATAACCATTTGTAGTATAATAACAGATAAAACTGTATAGCCACTTATTTAATTTGCACATCAATTTTACCATATTTTGTTTAATGATTTCGATATATTACAAATAAATATTTATAAATAAAATATATTTAATTTTGTGATGTACGTCCAAACTTAAAAACAAAACTATGGCTACCCCCCTCAGTATTTTTGCTAAATTTGGGGATATTTTATTTTGCGAAAAAGTATTTTTGTATTCAACCAAGATTTAGGATAAGTTTATCAAGAGATTTTGATAAACTTACCCTAAATCTGTGCAAAGCTTAACGAATTGTAAACTGATTAGTGAAACATCCTTAATTTTTTTTTAAAAGACCTTTTTAATTTGAAAATAATTGCGACATTGTCTCGAATATTTTAAAAGCAATACCAATGTCCATGTTTCAAATCAAAGAAGAACCCAAAGTATTTGATGCTGTAATTGTTGGCTCTGGCGCAGGTGGCGGCATGGCAGCCTATATCTTAGCAAAAGCAGGCTTAAAAATTTGCCTTCTCGAAGCGGGTGGCTACTACGACCCTGCCGACCCCAAATATATCACCCAACTCAAAAATCCGTGGGAATCGCCACGCCGTGGGGCAGGTACGACCCGCGCTTTCGGCGATTTTGATGCTGCATGGGGCGGTTGGGATATTGAAGGGGAACCTTATACTACGGTGAAAGGCACTGAGTTTCATTGGTTTCGCTCACGGATGTTGGGTGGGCGCACCAATCACTGGGGGCGCATTTCTCTCCGTTTTGGACCCGATGATTTCAAACGCGGGTCAATATCGGGCATTGGCGACGATTGGCCTATCGGCTACGATGATATCAAACCTTTTTATGATAGGGTAGATAAATTAATTGGTCTATTTGGTTCCGTTGAAAACATATACAACGAGCCAGATGGCATTTTTCTACCCCCACCAAAACCCCGTTTGCATGAGTTAATGCTCAAAAAAGCGGGTAAAAACTTGAATATCCCCGTTATACCTTCTCGATTATCCATACTCACCAAACCCATCAATGATGAACGTGGTGCTTGTTTTTATTGCCACCAATGCAGCCGTGGTTGCGTTAGTTACGCAGATTTTTCTTCCTCGTCTGTATTGGTAATACCTGCCATGAAAACGGGCAACGTCACCCTTGTAAATGGGGCAATGGTACGTGAGGTGCTGACCGATGCCAAAACGGGTTTAGCCACTGGCGTGTCCTATGTGCATACAGGCACAATGGAAGAAGTAACCGTGAAAGCGAAAACGGTCATATTGGGTGCTTCGGCGTGTGAAAGTGCGCGTTTATTGTTAAATTCAAAATCTGCCCGTTTTCCTAACGGATTAGGCAACACAAGCGGCGTAATTGGCAAATATTTGAATGACTCTACAGGTGCAAGTCGCTCTGGGTTTGTACCAACTTTGATGAACCGCAAAAGGTACAATGAAGACGGCGTGGGCGGTATGCACGTTTATACGCCATGGTGGTTGGATAATAAAAAATTGGATTTTGCGCGTGGCTATCACATCGAATATGGCGGCGGTATGGGTATGCCCTCTTATGGCTTTGGCTTCGGTATGGAAAACATGAACGGCAAATATCCCTACGCTGATGGTTCTACCAAACCCGCTGGCGGATATGGCAAGCGTTTGAAAGAAGACGCACGCCGATTCTATGGCGCGTATGTCGGTATGTCGGGTCGCGGCGAACCTATTCCTTTGGAGAGCAATTACTGCGAAATTGACCCTACTAAAGTGGATAAATATGGTATCCCTGTTTTGCGTTTTCACTACAAATGGTCGGAGCATGAAGTCAAACAAGCCAAACATATGCAGGATACTTTTGAGCAAATTATCCACGAATTAGGCGGTACACCATTGGGCAACAAACCCGATGCCAGCACCAATTACGGCTTGGCAGAACCCGGTAAAATCATCCACGAAGTCGGTACGGTACGCATGGGCAAAAACAAAAATAAATCTGCCTTAAATGAATACCAACAAGCCCACGATGTCAAAAACTTATTCGTAGTAGATGCCGCGCCTTTTGTGTCGCAAGGCGATAAAAATGTCACTTGGACGATATTGGCTTCTTCGATGCGCACTTCCGAGTATATTATTGAGCAAATGAAGAATGGTGGATAATTTTGATTATAATGTCAATAGACCACAGATCGGTCTAATCAGTCCAATCTGTGGTCTATTGACAAACCATTACTAATGCCCTATTTCGATACAAAAACCCTAATGCTCTATTTTTCCCTTTCTTATAAAAAAAAAATCTAACCTCACCCACCAAAACCAAATCTCCTTACATCTTATTATTCAGAAGCACCGGTGTTCTTTTCTGTTCAAACATTTTTTTCAAAACTATAATGTCCCATTTTGATAGCCAAAGGCGCGTCATACAAGGGGATATTATGTAAAAAATTTTCTAAACATGGAAAAAACTATCGTATTAGACCGCGATCTCGATGATATCATCTTCGAGCAACGCAACCGCGCCTACGGTGCTTATACCCTGCGCAAAAGCTATGGCAACCATATGAAAAAAGCGGGTATTTTGGGCGCAAGCCTTTTTTTATTGTTGATGTCAGGACCACTGATTGGCGAGAGATTGAGTGGTCATAAACCTGTCGAAAATGATAAGAACTCATTAATTGAGTTGCCTCCACCACCAAAAATTGATAGACCTATTGTGCCTCCACCACCGCCGCCCCCT
>JAYVKQ010000248.1:0-15240 GCA_043768285.1 Saprospiraceae bacterium
TGGAAAAGCAATTGGAACTATGTGATGTCTGCCATAAAAGGGAGTACATATTACAAATTACCTAAGTTCGTGCAATGGATGACGGGCAATATTGGTTTGCACCATATCCACCATTTGAGTTCACTTATTCCGAATTATAATTTAGAAAAATGTAAAAATGAAAACCCAATTTTGCAGGAACACGTCACGGTGATTGGCTTTTGGGAAAGTCTTAATTTCATGTTTCATAAACTATGGGACGAGCAACAACAGCGCATGATTACGTTTAGGGAATATCGAAAAATGAAAAAAGCAAAACTGGGAAAGGTTGATAATCAATAGATTATACCCCCTCAGTATTTTGAGAATATACTACGATACAAGAAGAGAAAGCTGTCATTGCGAGGAGGTACGACGAAGCAATCTGTTAAATTTACCTTGAATACCTTCTTTTAATTAACGTTGAGTACTTATTTTAACGAGGGGATTTGTGGTTAGCATAACAGATTGCTTCGTCGTACCTCCTCGCAATGACAGCTTTTTTTGTCTTCCGTGTTCCCTTTATTTTATTAGAGACTTCATTACAAAAATTAGCAACTGAATATGAGAAAGAGTATTATTTCTGCAAGCCTACTCGCCTGTATAGCATTGGGTGCATTTTTCTTCACCAATGCTTCGCGTCCACAAGACAATGAACCTACCGAAGATGATTACTACAAAATTATCAAACTACCCACACCCGAAGGCGTGGTAATGGAAGTAGGTGGTATGCTCACATTACCCTCTGGCGAGCTTGCTGTTTGCACACGGCGCGGTGATGTGTGGATAATTGAAAATCCTTCGGCAGATGTGCCTGTCTATCGCAAATTTGCAACAGGTTTGCACGAGCCTTTGGGTTTGGCGTTCAAAGATGGCAATCTCTATTGCGCCCAACGTGGCGAATTGACCCGTTTGGTGGATAAAAATGGCGATGGTAAAGCAGAAAAGTACGAAACCGTCTATCAATGGCCCATATCTGGGCATTATCACGAATATAGTTTTGGCCCTAAAATTATGCCCGATGGCACGTTTATGGTGACGGCTAATCTTGGTTTTGGCTCATCCGATTGGTGGGCGGGTAAGTCTTTAGCCCCGTGGCGCGGTTGGGCAATGAAAATAACCGAAGATGGGCAAATGTCACCGTGGTCGGCGGGTTTGCGCTCGCCTTGTGGTATTGGTTTGGTGGATGGTGAATTTTTCTATGGCGACAATCAAGGTGACTGGATGGGTTCAGGCTTCGTGATGCACGTCGAAAAAGGAGATTTTGCGGGGCATCCTGCATCTTTGAACTGGGCAGACAGACCCGAATCGCCCGTCAAAATGCGCAAAGATATGGTATATAGCAAGGTTGACCCACGCGATAACCCAAGGGTGAAACCTGATTATATTAAAAATGAACCCTATACATCTATATATGAATTTGGGAAAAAAAGCTATCCCGATAAGCAAGTAAAAGCTCCTGCGGTATGGTTGCCACATGGCGTATTGGGTATATCCACATCTGAAATTATTGCCGATGATACTGAGGGAAGCTTTGGTCCTTACAAAGGGCAAGTGTTCGTGGGCGACCAAGGGATGTCAAAAATTGCACGGGTATTTTTAGAAAAAGTGAATGGTCAATACCAAGGCGCGGCGTTCGATTTTCGCAATAATTTTCAATCGGGCGTATTAAGGATGTGTTGGGGCAACGATAAGGCAATGTATGTAGGCGGCACCAATCGCGGTTGGGGTTCGTCGGGCAAAGAGCCTTATGGCTTGGAGCGTTTGGTTTGGACGGGCAAAACGCCATTTGAAATGAAGGCAATGCGTGCCATGTCCGATGGTTTTGAGATTGAGTTTACACTACCCATCAATAAAGCCACGGCTGAAAATGTGGACAATTATACGGCTACGAGTTTCACTTATAAATATCATCCCGTATATGGTAGCCCTATCGTGGACTATAAAGAAATCGCTGTGCGTGGTGCGCGAGCAACGGCTGATGGTATGCGTGTACGCATTGTAGTAGATGATTTGCGCGAGGGCTATGTCCACGATATTCGCCCCGAAGGTGTGCGCTCGGCTACTGGCAATTTGTCCCTATTGCACCCGCAAGGCTATTATACCTTGAATAATTTACCAAAAAGCGCGAAGTCAGATATACCTTTGGTAGCGGTAAAAATGAAAAATGTGGCATTAGATGATAAAGGTACGGCTTTGAATACGCCCGATAATCAGATGAAAGAAGCGATGCCTTCACCTACACCCGATGGTGCTAAAGCAACGACAAAAGAGACAGTAAAAGAGAAAAAGAAAGAAACCAAAGCAAAACCCGTAGTAACTACGCCAACAGCACCTGCAAAACCCGCCGCACCTGTTATCAATGAAAAAGAGGTTATGGGTTTGTTGGGTAAATACACATGCACAGCTTGCCACAAAACGAAAGACAAAGCTGTGGGTCCCGCCTTCGCGGATATTGCCAAAAGAAAATATAGCGTGTCGAAAATAGTACAATTGGTCTATGAACCCAAACCCGAAAACTGGCCCGAATATGCTGCACCAATGGCAGGTATGCCTCATGTGCCTAAAAAAGACGTTGAGAAAATTGCGGCTTGGATTAATACTTTAGTGAAATAAGGGGCAATACAGCATGATAGCGTAATGAGTGGTGTCTCTCACCGATTTTTGAGCGATAAAACATCTACCCCCTCAGTATTTTTCCGATACTGAGTAGTGCGTTTTATAAGTTTTTAGAATACCTTTCCAAAAGTTCTAAACTTTTGGAAAGGTGATAATCAACAAGTTATGAATTTAAGAATTCTAATAACTTATAAAACACACTACAGAGGGGGTATGTTTAAGAGAATAAAATTTCTGAAATATGCCATTGACTAAATTTTTTACGACCCATTTTACGGATTCTGCAACCTTGGCTATAAACGAGCGCGTTAAAGAAATGTGGGCTCAAGAACAGACCGTTTTTCATTTGGGATTCGGGGAATCTCGATTTCCTGTTCATCCTTTGCTAAGAGATGCGTTGGCGCAAAATGTGCATAGAAAAGAATATCTGCCAACGCATGGATTACCTGAATTGCGAACAGCAGTTGCATCATTTTATCAAAACACTTTTAACATCCCTTGCGAGTCACCGCAAGTGACCATTGCTCCAGGTAGTAAGCTCTTGCTGTATGCTGTCCAAATGATTTTAGATGGAGCTTTATTGCTACCAACGCCCTCTTGGGTATCTTATCACCCGCAAGCTACAATGTTGAAAAAAAAATCTTTCTGGATTCCAGCTAAAGCCAACGAGGGGTATATTTTAACGCTTGAAAATATAAAAAAAACGTGGAAATTGGCTCAAAGTAAAGGGCATAAACGAGGGCTTTTATTGCTCAACAGCCCCAATAATCCAACGGGGGGAATGCTTGATTTGGCACTTTTGAAAGATATTACTGCCTATTGTCGTCATGAAGGTATCCTTGTTTTGAGCGATGAAATATATGGTATGGTGACTTTTGAAGGCAATGAACAGCGGTCTGTTGCCGAATTTTACCCCGAAGGCACAATCATTTTCAGTGGCGTTAGTAAAAATTTATCGCTGGGTGGTTGGCGTATGGGTTATGCCATTTTACCCAAAACGATGCCCGAAGTAACAAAAATATTGGGTACAGTAGCGAGTGAAACGTGGTCGGCAGTGGCTGCCCCTATCCAGTGGGCATTATCAGAAGTCTTTGATACTGAGGGGGTTATTGATTATGTAAAAGAAATGGCGATTATTCATGGATTGCGAACTGCTTATATTTGGCATGGATTAACCCAACTTAAGGTGTTATGCCCTAAGCCCAAAGGGGCGTTTTATTTATTTCCTAATTTTGGTTTTTTGAAAAGAGGTTTAGCTAAAAAAGGGATAAAAACTTCAGAAGATTTAGCCACGTATTTGCTCAATCATTATCAGATAGCCGCATTACCTGCAAGTGCTTTTGGTTGTCCATCAACTGAATTGAGTTTGCGTTTGTCTTCCAGTTTTTTAGACATGGAGACTGATGAAAAAGCGCAAAACATATTAGATGCGTTTAGGCAAAATGGCGCAAAGGATTTTATACAGTACTTACCTAATTTACAGAATGCTATCTTTCGATTTGGCGATTTTGTTAAAGACCATCAATGAAAAAGACAAAGAAGCCGTTCCAATTTTTCATTGAAACGGCTTTTATTTTTAAAAAACACAACTTTCGATTTTTATTATAAATCAATACGCAAAGCTGCATAAATATAACGACCACCAAAACCAAACTGTGATACGTTACGACTATAGATAAAACGCCCATCAGAAGTATTACCCGCATTTTTGATTTTATCAGGATACACATCTGTTAGGTTGTTCGCGCCCAAAGTCAAAGTAGCAACTTTAAACTTATAACTTACAGTACCATCAAGCACAGTTTTAGGCGTAAATATTTCATCTAAAGCCGTGTTTGTGTTGTCCCAAACGGCTACTTCGCCAAATTTCGTACCTCTTAGATTGATATTGAAACCACCAATGCGATAGCCGAAGGAAGCAGCTATTTTACTTCTTGGCTGACCAACTACAACCCGAGATTCTTCTAAACGGCTGAAAAAGGTTTTACCAAACTGGTCAGTGGGTAATTTATCTGTTGTTTTCGGCGCACCATCGATAGTGTTTTTTGTAAAATTAGCGGCAATGGTCAAATCCAGTGTACCTGTTCCCAATTTAGGACTTGCGCCTAAAACAGCATCAATACCTTTTGTTTTAGTATTGATGGCATTGGTAAAAAATGCGACCTGTGTGACATCCGCAGCAGCTCCTCCCGCTGTCAAAAGTGAATTAATCAAAGCGTTTGAGCGAGACATATTACCCGTAATAACGATACGGTCTTTGATATTAATTTGATACGCATCAACAGTAAGGCTGAAAACACTGGCGAATTTAGATGTGACACCAATACTTGTGTTGGTAGATGATTCAGCTTTCAAAGTAGGAATACCCAAAGCTGTCGCAATTTTACTGTCATTGCGATAAGTGCCAACGTTGTTTGGTGTTGTTACGCCATTTGCCACGACAAACTGCGTACTTGTGTTGCTGAAATAACGCTGATGTACTGAGGGGGCTCTAAAGCCATTG
The DNA here is from genome assembly GCA_043768285.1 of Saprospiraceae bacterium. GTDB lineage: Bacteria > Bacteroidota > Bacteroidia > Chitinophagales > Saprospiraceae > JAAFJT01. Next base: position 5,141 of record JAYVKQ010000248.1, read on the forward strand.
CTCACGGCACCCCGTATTACAAAAGCATCGGCAAATTTGTAACGAGCTGCCAATTTAGCGGCGGCATTTGCGCCAAAATCGCTGTAGTTTTCAACTCGAGCCGCAGCATTGACTAAAAACTTATCGGTAATATCCGATTCCACATCTACATAACCGCCTACTACATTTCTACTCTTATCTATGGCATTGTCAGGTTGAAAACCAGGAAATACCTGTGAGCCACCCACCCGTAAAGGAGTAGCAGTTAAATCATAATTTTTCCAAGAAGCATCTTCCCCTGCTTCGATTTTGAAATTATCAATTCTAAATTCTGCCCCAAACGCTAAATTCAAAGATTTAACGGCGGTTGTCTTCAACTCTTTTGATATATCAAAATTTGTTGTGCTTTGGGCAAACTGTTGTGTTCCCGCATAAAACTCTCTTGGTGCAGATGCTTTTAAGGCAAATTGAGATGCGTTGTTAGAGTTTTTAATATCATACCGGAAGCGATTTGTACCATAAACGGTACTCAAATCCCAACGCCAACCGCTTTCCAATGTACCTTTTATACCCGCTAAGGCTGAGTAATCGCCGATAGTAGAATGGATTTCAGGTAAAAAACCCTTTGGATATAATTCTGGAATGACTTGCGTATTTTGCTTAGGGTAGCGGTAAAAGCCTTTACCTGAGCCATGACGAGACGCACCACCAACATTCAAATAAAACTCTTTATTTGTGCCAATGGGCATATTGAAATTGACAAAACCCAAGATATTGCGAGAGGCGGCATTACCTACTTGCATATTGAAAGTGCGGTCAAAACCACCTCTTGCGTTAATAATAGAATCATCAACAGCTTTCGTCCCACTATAAACTGTACCCAAAAAGTCACCTGTCCTATTAGATGCCTTGCGGTCACGAAATTCAAGGGCTATGGATAATTTACCCTTGCCTACTGCCATACCATGATAAGCACTCAGTTGAGCCGTTTCACCATCGGTCATTTTACGCTTATCCGTTTTACCAAAAAGATACTCGTATTCGGTATTGTAGCTACCATAATGCCCCGTGACGCTGGTCCCCAGTGCAGTTTTCATCACAACGTTGATAACACCCGCAATAGCATCAGAACCATATTGAGATGCTGCTCCATCACGCAAAACCTCCAAGCGGTCAATGGCTGCCGAGGGAATGGCGTTCATATCAGTCCCCACAGAACCCCGTCCAATCGTCCCATTGATATTAATGAGTGCTTGATTGTGGCGGCGTTTGCCATTTAAAAGCGTCAAGACTTGGTCTGGGCCCAAACCTCTTAGCGTTGAGGGGTCAATATGGTCGGTTCCGTCTGCCACAGTTTGACGACCCGAATTGAAAGAAGGCACAACGTAGTGCAACATTTGTGTTGGTTCTGTTTGCCCCGTTGCTTGCAACTCCTTTGAAGTCAAGACGTCTATTGGGGAAGCTGTTTCTGTTTTAGTTCGGGAGGCAGTCGAGCGAGAGCCGATAACCACCACACTCGTCAAACTTTCACCTTCATCCAAAACGACATCGAAATTTGTGGTATTTCCAATTGCCACATCTTTAGGGCTATAACCCACATAGCTCACTTTTAAAGTTGTGGCATTTGCTGGGACGTTAATAGTAAACTGCCCGTTAACATCTGTCGTGACACCAACGTTTGTACCACCGACAATGACCGAAGCACCCACGAGAGGCTCACCTTTTGCGTCATTAATTTTACCAGTTATTGTTTTTTGCGCATTGAGCTGCCCGCCCATTAAAAGTGCAAACAGCAAAAAACTAAGTTTAGTTAAAATTTTCATACATTTATTATTTAAAAATTAAAAAATAGCGCGCTTGACCAATAGTACGCAACAAGTCTTTTTAACCCATAATAGGTTTAAAAATCACATTGTTTGCCTCTTTGTGGAGCGACATAAGTGAAACTACTTAAGTGTTTTTTCTTTGTAATTTGTCTAAAAGGAAAGGATTAACGTTGTTTGTGTGTTAAAATTATTCGCAGTATTAATATTTATGGCAAAATAAAGGCATATATCTGACAAATTATAGAAAAATATCCTTTATTTTAAAAAATTAGCGAAATTTCGCTAATTTCAATTGTTCGATTTTGTTATCTTTCATACAAAGATTTGATGTGGGAAACCTATCTTCATTAAGGTAATTTATACTTATTAAATAAAAATTATACAAACTATACATAAGGTGTAAATCGCAGATAATAAGCGATTTACACCTTTTTTTATGGCATGGTATATAACGCATTGTGAATATAACGGTACTCCTATGTACCCTTAATGTGGCATGAATTTAGTATTATTTGAGAGACTGAAAACCCTCAAAACACTAATTATTTTATTTGTTGAAAGCTGTATTGGTGCAATGAACCGCAACAATACGGCATTTCGGCAATTTACCACAACCACATATACTCATTTAGATCACTGTTACAAACTCGTAAATCCCATGAGGAAATTTCACAAAAATTTCTATCTATTCACTTTTATTTTTGCCTTGGGTGCATGCCTTTCTCCTCTATTTGCCCAAAATAACCTAAAAGTTGGTTTCAGAGACCCTGCTTCTGCGCCGCCGCCTTTGAGTGTCTGCGATGGTGAATCGGTCGTCACTGTTTCTGTTAGTACCGATGGTAGTTCTTCAACGACCCGCCAAAATATCCAAGCGCAAATGAAACTATTCAAAGGCGTGCAAATGGTGCGTTTCGAACCAACTGGCTCAAGCCCAGGGGTATCTTTGACCGATTTTACAGATCCGACAAAACCCGTTTTCAGCATACCGAATTTAACACCCGGTGGCTCCTCTACGGTCAATATTCAGTACGTTATCCGCGTCAATTGTAACTATTTGGATACATTGAATAATAATGGCACCTTGAATGTGGTAGATACGTGGGATTTCACCTACGATATGGGCACAAGCGTAGGCATCAAAGAAAATGATTTATCAACACCGTATCGTGACCCAGTTCGCGTACCACGTTTTACACTTTTTGTAGAAAACGACGCCCCCTCTGGTGCACGTATTGGCAGTAGTTTCAAAAGAAACGTGTTTGTGGACAATGGTTCATTGGCAGGTTGGATTAAAAATTTTGTTTATACCAATTCGCAAGGACCAGGGATTTCAGTAAAAAGCATTACTGTGAATGGGCGTTCTATTCCTTTTACAAAAAATGCAACATTCAACGCAACAGGTGATACCTTGATTACGATGTTTGTACCCGATTCCATATTCAAATACAATACTATTGGCTCAAGTGGTAACCCTGCTGACGGCGATAATATCTTTGAATCAGATGAAAAAGTAACCATTGTTGAAGAGTTTTGTATCGTAAATTGCGATGATTCGCGCATCAGTACGCACGAAATGGCGTGGGGCTGCGATAGTCGTTTTTGTACAACTTTGACCCGGACTGATAATATTCCGATTGGTTTAGGTTCTGTCAATATTGGTTTTACACCTTCGGGTAGTATGCTACAAGACACAGTCGGCTATTGCAAACCAGGCAGCCAAACGGTAACATTTACAAATACAGGTGTGGAAGTGGACCCTGGCACAGGTACAATGTTCGATATAGCAACAGGTATCGGTTTGAGCGACTATATGAAACTAAATTTGCAGGGTTATCGCATCACCAGTGTGAAAATAGCGGGCGTTAATATCCCTTTAGTTGGCGATAGTGCCGTTGTTGATGTAAAAAACAATCCTTTATTTGCCACCGACCCTGATGGCGTAGGTGGTTTTGAAGATATAGACAATGATGGTTTTTATGATGATTTAGCTGTTGATGAAAAGTTTGAAGTCACGATAAACTATGAAGTCGATTGCGCGGCGAATACTACCGATGATAATTGCCGCAACAATTTTGAAACATCTTTGAGCGCGCATTTATATTATACAGATTTGTGTTTAAGAAATGCAACCTATACTCAAAATAGCTTTTTCCGCATTGCTAACACCAATGATTATATAGAAGATTGCGTAGATCCCGATGCCAAAACCGATGGCACTATCTTTTTTATGGAGCATACCGAAGTGCGGGTTGTCTCCGAATTTGAGCGCGATTGTAATGGGCAAGAGCGATTAGAAGTTGCTATCAAAATGCCACAAGGGATTTCTTCTGTGAATGACTCAATGTTGCTATTTTGGAATGAAGCAACACTGCCTTTACTCAACGCACGCACGTCTAACGATACTGTTTATCTACAATTTGACGCTACAGCTGCCCAATTTTTGACGGGCGAATATAAATTGCGCATGGCATTTAGTGCCGACTGTTCGGCTATACCTGGCAATACTGCCTTCTCAATTCAAACTGCGTTTTATTGCCCTCCGTGCGATTGTCGCCATATTTGGTATTGCGATACTATTACTGGTCCTCGTATTCACTATGCAGAATCATGTCCCCCAAATTTGGCTTATGATTGCAATAAAGGCTTAAAAACCACTAATTTTAAAGTAGAAAGAACGACTTTAGGCTATACTGATGAAACGTATGCAACAAAAATCGAAGCTGCCAATGCCAACTTGAATGTCGCTATGGCTTGCGATTCGGTGCGTATGACGGTCAATAATATAGTCGGCAAAACAGCTTTGCCAGACAGCATCGGTATCTTGATTTCTTATGATAATATCACACGCAACGATAGCAATAAATTAAAAGATATATTTGTTTTCGATAAAGGAACGTTGGTTATTACGCATAGTGGCACACGCTACACGCGCGGCATTACCCCCTCAGTATTGCGCACCGTGAATACTGACACTTCAAAAGCAATGTACTTCGATTTGCAACCTTGCTTAGTTGCCTTGGGTATTGGACCACTTAACCCCGGTGACTCCGTCAATTTTGTGGGTGATTTTTCAGTTAAAGCGGATGGACCCTATCGCTACAATTTTGATAAAGTGCCTAATTTTAGAGCCGAAGGCTATTATATTGAAGACGATTCGCTATATGCTTGCGACAATTACGGTGCTTTGTTCCGTGTGGGTAAATCACAGGCTTTGTTCTCTTTTCCAAGCAGTAGCAGTTTTCCAGTAGGATGTAGTGAAGCCACTTTGGATTACAAAATCACGATGTTTAATAATGATTTTGCTAAATATTTTGGTGGAGAATACCGTCAATCAGTAGGTGTAGATTCTATCTTATTGGTCTTTGACCCTAATTTCACCACGGCATTTACTACGTCGGTTTCAGCGTCTATTCCAGACCATCCATTTTATGAAAATGCGTTTTTTCCATTGGCAGACTTGACCAATTCGGGCAGATACTCCGTTCGTTTTGATACCTTAACCCGCGTACCATCGCTTAATCGGTTAACGTCATATGCCTTCGATTTGCGTATTAAAGTTAGACCCAATTGTGCCACTGTAACGGGTAGTATGAATGGAGACAGCGTTTATCGCTTCGAGCCGACTATCTCATACCGCGACCGTTACTACGCACGCGATATTGGTGATGGTAGTTGTTCGCCCTATTTGCAAGAAATGGCAACAACAGGTAACGATAAAATTGTACATTCAAGCCCTGCCAAATTGGATTTTGTTTCATTCTCAAATCCAAATATTACGATTGTCAACGATACAGCGAATTGGACAATGAAATTGTGTAACGCCTCTACACTGGGTGGTGCCGAAAAATCGTGGCTGGCTATCCAGCCCGCTAATACCGCACCAAGTTTTAGAGTAATAGAAGTTAAAGACATTACGGACAATTTGAATATTCGCCCCATGCCATTCAAATATTATGGCACAGATTCTACAAAAGCCTTTACCTTTTTAGATGGTTTGCAACCCCTTACGCCTACCACTTCTATTGACGATGTGTGTAATGTGATCAGTGTAAAAGCCATATTTAGAGAGTGTGGCACGAGCAATATCAATTTCAGAGCAGGTTGGTTGTGCGCATTGCCAACAGACCCAGACTGGAATCCAACCGATTATGCACCTTGCAATGACTCTATCGTCAGAGCGCAAGTCAGAACGGAAAATCCTTTTATTGATGCTTATTTTATCAATCAAAGTACCGTTGCTAATTCTGAAATTTGCGACACCACTACTTTAGAAATTTTATTAAGAAATACAGATATTGGCTATGCGTATGCAATGAAAAGCCGCTTAACCATACCCGAAGGAGCTACATTATTAAATAGTTCTATTGAAGTAGCCTATCCGCCAAGTACACCGTATCAAGCCGTTACAGCTACCCCCTCAGTTGCAGGCATTGATGCAAAAGGGACAAGTTACGAATTTGCTGATTTCAACGGCGTGAATGACCATTTGAACAAATTTGGATTAAAAGGGTTTAACCCAATATCACCTACCGATAGTAATGAATTTAAAATTCGCTTCAAATTCTTAACTGAATGTGGTTTCAAAAGCGGGTCTTTGACTTACTTCTCATTCATCGGAAAAACGGTCTGTGGTACCCCAACCAATGCGGAAACAGGCGAATCGTTACCTATCGAAATTGATGGTGCGCAATTGTCTGTACCGAAAGACTATACTGTAAGTGTCGGTGTGGGCAACAAATTTGTGCCAAGTGGTGTTTCTAATTTTGAATTAACTTTCACAAACCTGACAGATACCCCAAGCGACTCTGCGGATATTATCAGCGTAAAACTACCTGAAGGCATCAGGTACAAAGCGGGTTCAACAGAAGTAATTACCCCAAGCAGTTGGAGCCCAAGCGAACCGACAGTGCGCATGTCTCCTTATGGTGGCTACCAAATCCTTTCGTGGAGCCAACCTTTAGGTTTATTGAAAAACGAAAGTGCTTCTTTACAATTTTCAGTCACTACCGAAGATTCACTGCCTTGTGCTGGTTCAAAAGAGGTAGTATTAGCCACATACGCTACCCGCAATTTGGTTTGTAATACATCAGGCACTATCTGCAAAACTGAAATAATTACGACATCTGGCGGCGAGCAATTCTTCAGCATACCCCTCAGTAAAGGCAGCATTTTGTTGGTATCGAACCTTCAAATTAATGGTGATACCTTGGTGACATTGACGGGCGATTCGGTAGCAATAGCCGCTGTGGGTGGTCAAAAATATACTTGGTACGATATGGATAGTGGTACAACTTTGAGTACAGATTCAATCTTTCAATTTGTCCCCACTAATGCTATTACCCGTTTGGGCGTAAAATCAAGCCTTAATGGTGGCTGTTTGGATTCAGCAAAGGTTATCATCAAAATCGGGTCGGCTCTTGAAAGGCACGACACTATATATAGAGGTGATAGTTTAAAATATTGTTTTAGTGCCTTAAATTTAGTAGGCACAATTGATTCGATTACCAATATTTGTGCATCCACTTCTAATAGAAATGCAACAAATACGATTGATGCAGCAAAATGCGTCACTTTTATAGGAGTCCAATTGGGTACAGATACAGCTTGTTTCAAAGTATGTACAGACTTAGGTAATTGTAAAGAAATTAGATTTTTCACAACGGTTATATTACGACCGTTGGATACCATCAAAATTACGCAAACGGAAGGTGACTCAACGACTATATGTTTCCCAACTAATCGTGTGGGTGGTACAACATTCACTTTAAGAAATGTCTGCGCCAACCCATTAGATACTGTGGCAACATATACGGTCAAAAACGATACCTGCGTTACCATAAAAGCAATCAATAAAGGTGTGAGCAAATCATGTTGGGAATTGTGTAGCAATAATGGCAAATGCGATACCACCATCATTGTCACCACTGTTACCCCAAAACCAACAGTGGCAAAACGCGATACCATCAATAGAACCATCTTAATAGGTCAAACGGATACTATTTGCCTATCAACATCTGAAATTGGCGGTGTACTATTTACTATAACCAATTTTTGCCCCAACGCTTCGGATAGTATAGTGACTTATGGCGGCATGAATGATACTTGTATCGTCATTACGGGTAAAAAATTAGGTCAAAGCACAAGCTGTTGGGCTTTGTGTAACAACAATAGCAAGTGCGATACGACAATTGTCATTACAAAAGTAGTACAGCCAGCCACTCCATCAATAGATACCATCAGAAGAACCGTGATTGTTGGTACTAAGGATACAGTTTGCCTCTCAACTGCGCAAATTGGTGGTACAGGTTTTACTCTCAACAATATTTGCGCTATTGTGGGAGATACTGTATCATCCTATACCTCTTTGGGCGATACGTGCGTCGTTATTTCTGGTAATACCTTGGGTAATAGTACAAGCTGTTGGGCATTATGTAACAACACGGGCAAATGCGATACAACCATTATCGTTACGACCGTTGTCAATCCGCCATTAGTACCAAAAGATACCATCAGAAGGACGGTTGTGATTGGCACTATGGATACAGTTTGTTTATCTACCACAAAAGTAGGTGGTACGGGTTTCAGTATGAGCAACGTCTGTGGTATTATCGGTGATACCGTAGCCTCTTATACCACAACAAATGATGTATGTGTGATTATATCAGGCAATAAATTAGGCAATAGCATCAGTTGCTGGGCTTTATGCAACAATACAAATAAATGTGATACAACCGTTATCATCACAACAGTCATTGAAAAAACGCTATCACCTAAGACAGATACAATATATAGAACGGTAGAAGTAGATAAATTGGATACCGTTTGTTTTACATTTAGGCGTAAAATCTCGTCTCCTATCTATAATATTTGTCCTGACTCTTCGGGTATTGATGTTGAGTTTACGCTCATCAGAGGTGATTCTTGTGTGGTCAGTAAAGGGTTAAAAGTGGGTAAAGGCAAATCTTGTTGGGTGATGTGCGATAGTGTTAATAAGTGTGATACCGTCATCATTATCACAACAGTCATAAAGGGTAATTTACTCCCGATTGCTGAAGATGATTCGGTAACGACCAAAATCAATACGCCAATTACGATTAAGGTCATGACGAATGACACCATCAACGGCAAATTCGATAAAATAACCTTGCTGACTCCACCGCAAAATGGTGTTGGTAATTTTATAAAAGATAGCCTTGGCAACTGGATATTTGAATACACCCCTAATCCAGATTATTGCAGCTCAAAAGAGCCAGACGAATTTATGTATGAACTCTGCAATCAAAATGGCTGCGATATAGCTATGGTTAAGGTAAAAATTACTTGCGGTTTCAAAATCTATAATGCCTTCTCGCCAAATGGAGATGACAAAAACCAAGTGTTCTACATAGATGGACTTGAAAGTTTTCCAAACACGAAAGTACGGATATACAATCGTTGGGGTAATAAAGTCTATGAAAATGAAGACTATAAAAACAATTGGGATGGAAAATGGAATAATAGCGAAATACCCGATGGCACATATTTCTACCAAGTCTTACTCGAAAATGGTGAAGTATATACAGGATATTTACAGATACATCGTTAGTATGTACCCCTCAGTATTTTAGGGTTACGAAAAAATATTTTAAAAAAAAAGCGTGTTGGATAGCCTATATCCTTCACGCTTTTTTAATTCAAATAAATAAAATAAATACTAATAAAAAATATTTATTAATAATTGATTATCAATTTCATATAAATGCCTACCCCTCAGTATCAAGTAGGTTTTTTTGAAAAATGCAAGTAATTGGGTCATATAAATAAAAGTCCAAATTAAATTTTTATATTTAATTTGTTAAAAAAATTACTAATTATTTTGTGGTATGAAAAAGATATAATATTTTAGCATTAGATTTGAACAAAACAAAATTCATTCACCATTTAAACAACGAAAATATGGAATATTTGATTAATTCAGCAATCGGCGCAGCGGGTGGTTGGCTCATGGGTCAGCTCAAGCAAGGCGGCAATTTTGGTACTGTCGGCAACCTCGTAGCAGGTGTCCTTGGTGGCAATGCAGGCGGCACGCTTCTCGGCGGCACTTTGAGTGGTTTACTCAGTGGCGGTGCAGCAGCAGCAACTGGCGGCGGTGTTGGCACTTGGTTAGCATCTGCCTTAGGCTCAGTAGTACTCACTTATTTGTCTAAATTCATTCCGAGTGGTGCTAAGTCTTAATTAATCTTACAACTAAAAAAAATTGCCCGTTGAGTATATCTTCGGGCAATTTTTTTATTCATTTGCAATTATGAAATCCGA
>JAYVKQ010000249.1:0-18888 GCA_043768285.1 Saprospiraceae bacterium
TTTAAAAGGAAAAACACCCGACGAAGTGACTCATTTTTTGAATAAACTAATAGATAATGGAAAAGTATATATGACCCCTACAGTGTATCTTGGGCAATCTGCCATACGTGCCGCTTTTGTCAATTGGCGTACTGAGCAACAGGACGTTGATACAGCTTTTGAAGAAATGAATAGGGTGTATAAAGAAATCGGGTTTTAGACAACGGTTGTATTATATTTTTTAAACAAACCGTTTGATAATCATGTGCTTTTGTTTACTTTTGCGTTTTACAAAACTTCATTCGAACTAATTTTACTTTCATAATATAGACTTAACTTAAATCTTAGCTCAAAGTAGAATTAATTTGTTTGGTCATAAATTTCTTAGATGAAAGGGGATAAAAACATTGAAAATACTGGAAATACTGAGGGGGTAGCGCAGCTCAAAAACGTTATCGAAATCAAAGGCGCGAGGTCTAATAATTTGAAAAATATTGACCTTTTTATTCCTAAAAATAAATTGGTGGTAGTAACAGGCGTATCGGGTAGCGGCAAATCGTCTATCACAATGGATACACTTTTTGCCGAAGGGCAACGCCGCTACGTGGAAAGCCTTTCAAGCTATGCCCGTCAGTTTTTGATGCGGATGAAAAAGCCCGATGTGGACTATATCAAAGGTATATGTCCCGCTATTGCCATCGAGCAAAAGGTGACAACTGGCAATAATCGCTCAACTGTCGGTTCAATGACCGAAGTATATGATTTTTTACGCCTTTTATATGCACGTATTGGCATTACTTACTCCCCAGTATCGGGCGAAACTGTGAAAAGACACCAAGTATCAGATGTTACAGATTTCATTTTAAAACAAAAAACCGATGCCCGTGCTGCTCTTTTCATTCCCCTTCCTACCAAATACGATGACCGCACCCTCGAAGCCGAATTGAATTTATTGCTACAAAAAGGCTATACCCGCCTTTGGACTAACGGCGAATTGATTCAAATTGAAGATTTTTTGGAAGCCCCGTTAGGGGTGGATATTAAAAAAGCCGTCACGCAGTTTAAAGAAAAAGATATACGTATTTTGATAGATCGTTTCTCTGTTGTCGCTGATGATGTGGAGAATACAAAGCGTATGGCAGACTCGGTGCAAACGGCTTTTTACGAAAGCGAGGGCGAGGCAATTGTGGAAATAGCGGGTGGCGAAACGCGCACTTTTAATAACCGCTTTGAACTCGATGGGATTATTTTTCTCGACCCAACACCGCAATTATTCAATTATAATAACTCGTTTGGCGCGTGTCCGCAGTGCGAAGGGTATGGCAAAACAATGGGTATTGACGAGGATAAAGTTGTACCCGACCCATCAAAATCGGTACACGATGGTGCAATCGCTTGTTGGAAAGGCGAAAAGTCGAGCGAATGGTTAGATGCTTTTTTGCGCGTGGCACACAAGTTTGATTTTCCTGTGCATCGCCCCTTCCAAGATTTGACAAAAGAGCAAAAACGCCTTTTATGGAGTGGAAACAGCCATTTTAGCGGCATCACCGCCTTTTTTAACGCGCTTGAAGAACAAACATATAAAATTCAAAATAGGGTTATGCTCGCACGGTATCGTGGGCGCACCATTTGCCCTACGTGCGAAGGTAGTCGTTTGCGCCCCGAAGCCACATATATCAAAATCAAAGGAAAGAATATTACCGAATTGGTAGATATTCCGATTGACGAAGTAAAATCCTACTTCGATGCCATCGAACTCACCGACCACGACCAACAAATTGGCAAGCGTTTGATATTGGAAATCAAAAATCGTTTGGATTTTATGACCAATGTGGGCTTGGGCTATTTGACCCTAAGCCGTATATCCAGTACGCTATCAGGCGGCGAAACCCAACGCATCAATTTGACACGCACTTTGGGTAGTAATTTGACAAGCTCACTCTATATCTTAGATGAGCCGAGTGTTGGTTTGCACCCCCGAGATACGGAGCGATTGGTTAAGGTTTTGAAAACATTGCGCGATTTAGGCAATACCGTTGTCGTGGTTGAACACGAAGAAGATTTGATAAAAAATGCTGATTATTTGATAGATATGGGTCCCGAAGCGGGTATTCACGGTGGCGAAGTCGTGTTTGCAGGGGACTATAAAGACATTTATACCGATGCCGCTACGAGTTTAACGACCCGCTATATGAACGGCACGATGCAAATACCCACGCCAACTATTCGTCGGAAAAGTGTGCATTGGCTGGATATAAAAGGTGCAAAACAGCATAATTTGAAAAATATATCTGTTCGAATACCCTTAAATGCTATGACGGTAGTGACAGGCGTATCGGGTTCGGGTAAAACGACTTTGGTAAAACAGATACTCTATCCTGCATTACAGCGCGAGTTAGACCCCTCAGTTGCCGTTGCCCCCGGGCAATTTGACGGCTTGGAGGGAGATATTAAAAGGCTTTCGACTATCGAAATCATCAATCAATCGCCTATTGGTAAGTCAAGTCGTTCTAATCCAGTCACTTACGTCAAAGCATATGATGAGATTAGGGATATTTTTTCAAAACAACAATTATCAAAAATAAGAGGCTATAAACCAGGTCAATTCTCTTTCAATACTGAGGGGGGGCGTTGCGAAACCTGCAAAGGCGAAGGTGAACAGGTGGTCGAAATGCAATTCCTCGCCGATGTGCATTTGGAGTGTGAAGAGTGTCGCGGCAAACGGTTCAAAGCGGAGACTTTAGATGTCCAATACAAAGGAAAAAATATATTCGAGGTATTGCATATGAGCGTTGAAGCTGCCTTAGATTTTTTTAAAGATGAAAAAAATATTATTCAAAAATTAAAACCGTTGAATGATGTTGGCTTGGGGTATGTTCAGTTGGGGCAATCCAGTTCTACACTATCAGGTGGCGAGGCGCAACGGGTAAAATTGGCTTCTTTTCTAACAAAAGAAACTGTAAAAGACCACGTTTTCTTTATATTTGATGAACCAACTACGGGTTTGCATTTTCATGATATTAAAAAACTATTAGATGCCCTTAATGCGTTAGTAGAAAAAGGGCATACCGTTCTGGTCGTTGAGCATAATATGGAGGTCATCAAATCGGGCGATTGGGTTATTGATTTGGGTCCCGATGGCGGCAAAAATGGTGGACATCTTCTCTATCAAGGAACACCCGAGGGCTTGGCAAATACTGAGGGGTCACACACGGGTGCTTTTTTGAAGGAGAAACTAAAATAAATTTCGAGCAGTGGTTTAGGAAACTGATTTTGAATGATTTTTAGTTTTTTGCAAAAAAACTAAAAATCATTCAAAATCAGTTTCCTAAACCGCATTTTTAGCCTTATTCAATATGAAAAAAATCATAGCATTTACACTCATTTTATATCATTTTTCATTCAAAATGCCTGAATCACAGACCGTTACAGCCGATTATCTGATGGGCAAATTCGACCCCACTACACACGCAGACTTTGTAGCGATTGATAAAAAATACGCTTCAAAACCCGATATGTGTCTGCGCAAAGAAACCTATGAGGCGTTTCAGAAAATGGCAAAAGCGGCAGAAAAAGACAGTATAAAATTGACTATTCTATCGGCAACCCGTAATTTCGAGTATCAAAAAAATATTTGGGAAACGAAGTGGAAAAATCTGAAAGATGCCACCGCTGAAGCACGCGCTAAAAAAATATTGCAATACAGTGCCATGCCCGGTGCCAGCCGCCACCACTGGGGTACGGATATAGACCTCAACAATTTATTCAATCCCTATTTTGAAAAAAATGGAGGTAAAAAGATATATGACTGGTTACAAAAAAATGCTGCCACATATGGTTTTTGCCAACCCTACACATCAGGGCGACCTGCGGGCTATAAAGAAGAAAAATGGCATTGGACATATCTGCCCCTTTCCAAAGATTTCACTTCCATTGCTGGCAAATACTTGAAAAACGATATGATTACAGGTTTTTCGGGGTCAGAAACAGCCGTCAAATTGGATATTGTCAATAATTATATTTTGGGGATTAATCATAGCTGCCATTAATCAAAGAGTAGTGCCGAATTCATTCGGCACATTGAGCCATGTGTCGAATAAATTCGACACTACTTGTACAAAATTCAAAAAAATGTTTCGTTTCGAGCATCCTATATACCTTTTTGCCTTGCTCATCATACCTCTATTGATGGGACTATATTGGTATGCAACAAAAGAAAAACAAAAAGCATTGGCACGTATGGGTGATGCCCATTTGATTGAAAGATTACTACCCCTCAGTCATGCAGAGCTTGATGGTGCAAAACGCTTTCATATTTTGGTATTTCAAAAACAACAATTTAGGATATTGCTTTTAAGTATTGGTTTACTCGTAGTGGCGTGGGCAAACCCGCAGCGTATGGGTAGCGTGCAGCAAGAGCAAATTCAAAAAAAAGTGTCGGACGTAATAATTGCCTTAGATGTATCGAACTCCATGTTGGCAACCGATGTTGAACCCAATCGTCTTGAACGCGCCCGTTTTTTTGCACTTGATTTGGTCAAAGCCTTGAAAACAGAACGGGTGGGCGTTATTATTTTTGCTGGCAATGCCTATATGCAATCCCCTTTGAGCGTGGATATGAACGCAGTAACTATGTTTATACAATCGGCGAACCCCGAACAAGCCCCTACGCAAGGCACAGCTATCAGCGAAGCCATAGATATTGCCGAAAAAGCCTTTTCTACAGATGCCAAAAGCCACCGCGTGCTTGTCGTCATTTCGGACGGTGAAGACCATGACGGAGAGGCTATTGCAGCTTCTAAGGCAGCTCGTGAAAATAATTTATTAATTTTCACGGTAGGCGTTGGCACAAAGCAAGGTGGCTTTATGCCCAATCCCGAAAACCCACAAGACTATAAGCGTGATGAGGGCGGCAACCCTATCAAAACCGTCGTAAATGAACAAAACTTGCAAGATATAGCTTCGGCTGGCGGCGGAGCATATTTCAACATATCGAACACTCGCAATGTAATAGATGCCTTAAAATCGTATATTGACAAAGCACAGAAACGAGATGTAGCTATTTATAATGCCTCCCAAGATTATGTCTCCTATTTTCAATGGCTTCTTTTTCCAGCTATTCTGTTATTGGTTTTAGAGCTTTTTTTCGTAAGAAATCGGAATAAAACCCAATAAGCAACATAATATCCAAAAAGTCGTTTTAATTTTGCCCTAACACTTATGTGGTATATCTCAAAATCTAAAACAGCTTAACGGTTCGCTTATGAAATTTTTACATACATTTCTTTTTATATGTGCTTCAATATCAATAACTTATGCACAAAATATTGATATTACCCCACTCGTGGGAAATCCTGTATTGTTTAATGCCAAAACACCTTTAAAGACACGGGCGGTGGACACAGTGCAATTACCATTCGTTGATGATTTTTCCTATGCAGGTCCTTATCCTGACCCTGATTTGTGGTTAGACAATAATGTATATGTGAACCAAACGATGGCTTTAGATGCCCCCTCAGTTGGTGTGGCAACTTTTGATGCCATTGATAGTAAGGGCAGACCTTATGGACAAGGAACAGCAAGAGGCGGGGCAGACACCTTGACCTCGAACTATATCAATCTCAAAGATTATATCGGCACAGACAATATCAAACGTAACCTTTCAACGAGTGATGCTGTTGTGATGAGTTTCTTCCTACAACCTAAAGGCATTGGCTACACACCAGGCACTGCCGATTCGGTAGTCTTAGAGTTTAGAGATGCCGCAGGCAACTGGAACCTTATTCGCGGATTTAAAGGAAAACCCGATTCCATTCGCAGTCGCAATAGTTTAGATACCTTTTTTGTATTTGATTATTATGCAATTCCTATTGCAGACAGCAAGTATTTTTTTGGTAAATTTCAATTCCGGTTTCGTAACTATGGCTACTTAGGTGGCGCATATGAACATTGGCATTTGGATTATGTGAAAATTGCGCCTAATCGTCAATTGGCTAACAAAACATTAGACGATTTAACTTTTGTTGAGCCGCCGAAAAGTATATTGAAACGCTACACATCTATGCCGTGGAAGCACGCCCAGCCGCAATTGGCAACCGAATTGCAAACGGCGTTTAATGTAAAATTTTACAACCATTTTGCGGATGCACGCGCTGCAACCAATACTAATTTGCGCGTTTCTACCTCTAATGGTGCCGTTCCTGTGCCGACTTTGACTTTGGTGGACGGTCTCAATATTCGCGCGGCGGAAGTTGTTTCTTCTACCAGTAAAAACTTCCCTCCATCTTTGGTACAAGGGCTTGGTGCAATCGCAGCTACTACAGAAAAACTCATTGTGACAACTGAAAATAGCCTTTTGATTGCTGGTCAAGAGGGAAAAGACCTGAAAAAAACGGCTTTGCGCAACGATATTGTCACATCTAAAACGACATTTGACAATTACTTTTCCTACGATGATGGTACAGCCGAAATGCAATTCACATATCCTGAAATGGCGGTGCGTTTCAAAGCCAATGTGGCTGATTCGGTACGGGGCGTAATGATATACTTCCCATTTATCAATGGCAATGCACCCAGAGATGCAATTTTCAACATCAAAGTGTGGAAAGACTCACTCAGTGCAAAGTCGCTCCTTTTTGAGCGTAAAGATATTAGCCCTTATTATTTGACCCAATCAGTAGATACCCTACAAGGCTATACGACATTCCGTTTGGCTGACAAAGATGGAAAAGCCGTTGCCATACCTGCGGGCGATTTTTATATCGGCTGGCAGTATTTGAGAACCATTGAAGTACCAGTTGGTTTGGATAGAAACAACCGCGAAAAATCGCAATATGTTTATACTTTCTTCAACAATACGTGGCAACAATGGAAAGACCCCAAGAACATTGGCTATGGCGCGGTTATGATTCGCCCAATTATGAGCAATCGGCGCGTGGTAGAAAGTAGCCCTGTTGAAGATGCAAATTTGGCAGACGTAATGACGATTTCACCCAATCCAGCCGCACATTATTTGAATATTGATATTAAAAAAGGATTGCCCGAAAACTATGAAATGGCAATATTTAATTTGGCGGGGCAGCTACAACACAGAGAAATACTGAGGGGGGGGAGCCTTGACATCAATGCACTCAAAAATGGGATTTATTTTTTAAGGATAAGAGATATTACCTCCAATCAAATTTTTAATCATAAATTTGTCATTCAAAAATAGAAGCCGTGGCACGGCTAAACAAACTTTAAACTTATCCGTGCCACCCTTACTTAACACATTCAAAAATAAATAAATATGGACATAGATGTTCAAGAATTGAAAAAACGGCTTGATGCCCAAGATGATAGCTTTGTGTTCATTGATGTACGCGAGCCACACGAATATGCTGACTTCAACCTCGGCGCAACGCTCATTCCGTTGGGCAATATTCCTACTGCCTTAACGGATTTAGAGGATCATAAAGAAGATGAAATAGTGATACATTGCCGTAGTGGCGCGCGTTCAGGTCAAGCTAAAGCATTTATGATGGCTAATGGCTTCAAAAATGTGCGCAATCTCGAAGGCGGTGTATTGGCATGGATGAGTGAATTTGGAAAATAATTGTGTGCCGTATTATACACTAATAGAGAAGCCCAATCGAAGTATATTCGATTGGGCTTTTCTATTAGTGCGAAGACATTTTACACCTTCTGCGCTTTTGCTTCAAAATGTGGGCAATTGCATTTTTTCTTGAATATACCACAACCACTTGATGCTACAAGAAAAGATAATAAAAAACTCGCTAAAAGTATTTTTTTCATGAATCTGCAATTTTGAATGATACATATTGATATTAACGTGATGCTAATAACAATATTATATATCGTTTGATTGTTTTGAAAAATTTAAGGTTTTTCCAACACATCAGGTAGGGGCATAAAAAAAACTCGCAGCACCTGTGAATGCTACGAGCCTCCAAAAACGAATCTTACAATTTTTAACCAAAACTTACATTATAAGTAAGTCAAATTATATGCCAAAAATAGTAGTTATTACATAATAATAAAAATTTATTTAAAAATATTTTATATTTATTTAAATGATTTACCTTTTTGTTATATAAACAATATAATTTATGTTTATTTTTATAAATAATTGAAAATCACTTCACTATACATTTTTATAAAATCAAATAATTTATTAGTAGATATATAAAGTACATTTTAATTTTACACATAATTATAAATTGAAGGCGCGTTCAAAAACGCGTGCGTTGCCTCGATTATCCGTAACCGCTAATTTTAAGGTATGCGTACCCGAGCCAATTCTACCATCAAACTTGTGGTAGAGTAAATCGTTTTTGCTGTCAAACTCCATCAATATCCATTCATTATCCACAGTTGCACGATAGCTCAATCCTGCGGCACTGCCTTCTGTTTCGTAATTATCTCTAATTTTAAACGATATTTTTTCCTTGCGGCTCATATCTTCTTGAAAAGATACAGGCATAATAGAGGGAGGCGTATTATCTGTCATGATGCAATACCGTCCGAAATTAGTATTGCGGGCTTCTAAAAACCCTTCGGCGTTCCATTTGCCCCCACAGTTATAAACCCGACTATCTTGACGTGGGCAATAGGCAATAAACGCTTTACTTTTCAATGTATCGGGGAGATTATACGGTTGTATGGCAATCGTTATTGAGCGGTGCATAGGGCTTTCGTCAAATAAAGAATAGGTTGGGGAATAGCTACCAAATGTCCCCCCCTCAGTAGTTGTGCTAAAATCCACATAAGCATCTTCGTAAAAAGTGCCATTTTGGAAAACGAATTTTGCACCACCCACTTGCACTATACTTGGTTCATTATAAGGCAAGTGGTACGTATAAGGTTTTCGTGCAATGGGTATCAAATCGCCTTGCATTTTAACATAAAAATCAACGTTTGACGCATTTCCAGCGGCATCAGTTACTTTTATATTGACCTTTTTGGTTGTATTATCAATCGTAATTAAGCCATTATTAACAATATCTTCATACATATTCAATTGATTACCAATGAGTTTAAATGTACGATGATAATACCCGCCGCGATGTTTAAGCTCATCATAATCAATATGGGCGTTGATGTAACGGGTTTCACTAAAAGCCAAGGCTTCCGTTTTGAAATTATAAATAGGCATATCATTTTCTCGCAAAGTCAAGGAAAAAATGCCATTATCGCCACTTTTATCATCTTGTTTATCATATGTTTTTAAAGAAAAGCCTATAAATACTGAGGGGGTCATTAAAGTATCACCTACGATACTAAAACCATTTCCATTCTTTAACAAAGACACAGTTTTACTGCCAATCACTTCTTTTTTTTCATTGAAATAATATACTTTCATACCTCTGATAGAAGGCGGCTCTTGGTCAGTTACACCGAAGCCAAAAAGGAGGGGATTGAGGGCATTGCCCGTAGCAGTTTCGCGGATTTCGAAGTGCAAATGTTGCCCAAATGAATGACCCCGATTGCCCATATTACCGATTTGTTGCCCGCGTTGTATCGGTATTTCGTTGGGTTGCAATACAATATCTTGCTCAAATTGCTCTTTTTCATACTGCACACGCTTGACGAAGGTATCAATGCGGGTAATAAATTTTTCCATATGACCATACAAGGTTGTATAGCCATTAGGATGAGTAATATACAAAGCCTGCCCATAGCCCCCAGCTTGAATACTAATGCGGCTCACATACCCTTCGGCAGCTGCAAAAAGGGACTCATAACTCTGCTTGGGCGCGGGAGAAATGTCAATACCTGAATGAAAATGATGCGGACGCAATTCGCCAAAAGTACCACCTAACCTCATACTGTGCGCCACTGGCGATTGGAAATACCCTTGCGGGTAAGACTTAGTAGGTTTTTCAGGGTCTAAAAATGAAGTAGCAATTAAAGAAAACAGTGCTAAAAACAGTGTGTGTTTCATACTTAGTATGTATTGTTTATATATTCTTATGATTGTATATGTCAATAAAAAACTCATGTTGTAGAATGAATCTTATACAATTCTTGACGCATCACGTTTTTACCTAAACATATCTTTCAGTTTTTCAAAAAAGCCTCTGTCTTCTTTATCTGGACTGGGTTGAAAATTGACGTGATTGCGCAGTTTTTCAAGCAAATTGCGTTCTTCATCGGTCAATTTTTTAGGTGTCCAGATATTTATATGTACCAATTGGTCGCCCTTACCATAGCTTTGAACGGAAGGCAATCCTTTACCCTCCAAGCGGAATACTTTACCACCTTGCGTGCCTGGTGGCACTTTGATACGTACACGACCATCTAAGGTCGGCACTTCGATAGACGTGCCCAAGGCTGCATCTGCAAAATTGATAAATGTTTCGTGGTGGACATTCATACCGTCACGTTGAAAGTGTTCGTGAGGTGCTTCTTCTATGCTAATCAATAAATCGCCCGAACCACCACCTTTTATACCCGCATTGCCTTTTCCACCCATTTGGAGTTGCATACCATCTGCAACGCCCGCAGGGATTTGAATATCAATGGTTTCTTCACCATATGTTGTACCTTCGCCTTTGCACGTATTGCAACTTGCTGTCACCACACGCCCTGAGCCTTTACAACTATTACAAGTAGAAGTGGTTGCCATTTGCCCTAAAAACGTGTTGCGCACTTGACGCACGTAGCCAGAGCCTTTGCAAGAAGGGCATGTGGATACGGAATTAGAATCCTTCGCACCTGAGCCATTACACCCATGACAGGTGACTTGCTTGCGAACCTTTATTTTTTTCTGAACGCCTTGTGCAATTTCCTCAAGGGTCAATCTCACTTTTATACGCAAATTCGTACCACGCTGCCCACTTGACCGTTGCCCACCACCTCTGCCACCAAAAAATGATTCGAATGGACTGCCACTACTACTACCACCCATCTCGCCGAATATATCGCCAAAAGTGCTAAATATATCCTCCATATTGTTGAAGCTACCGCCGCCTCTACCGCCACTATTACCATCTACGGCAGCGTGTCCATAGCGATCATAGGCTGCTTTTTTTTGTTCATTACTCAATATCTCGTAGGCTTCGGCTGCTTCTTTGAATTTATCCTCAGCAGATTTATCACCCGGGTTGCGGTCGGGGTGATATTGCATCGCCTGTTTGCGGTAGGCTTGCTTTATGGTGTTGGCATCCGAATTTTTCGCTACGCCCAATACTTCGTAATAATCTCTTTTTGCCATTTATTTATGTGATTGAGAGAATGGAGATTAGTGATTATGAGATTAAACAATAAAGTATTCAATCTCACAATCTCTAATTTCCATTCTCAAAAATTAATTTCCTACAACAACTTTTGCAAAACGAATGATTTTATCATTCAAAAGGTAACCTTTTTCAACGGTATCAACAACTTTACCTTTCATATCCTCGCCCATAGGGACTTCCGTTATGGCTTCGTGCATATCGGGGTCGAAGTCGGTTCCTTGTGGGTTTTCCATTTCGGATAAACCTTTGCTTTTAACCGTAGAGAGCATTTTTTGCCAAATCAAATTGACCCCCTCAGTAAATTGCTCATTTTTTGAAGCCCTGTCAAAATCGTCCAGCACAGGAATAATGGCTGCCAATGTGTCACGCGAAGCCAAAGCAATAATGTCTGCTTTCTCTTTCATCATGCGCTTGCGGTAGTTGTCAAACTCGGCTTGCTGATAGAGCAATTTATTTTTCAATTCACTAATTTGCGCTTGCAGAGTTGCCAATTCTTTGCTAATTGGATTTGTATCTGCCATATCTTGGGCTATTTCTGCTTGGTCAATAGCTTCGTCTTGCAAAATGTCTTCATTTTGCAAAGTGTCTTTAGTCTCCATAATTTTCTTTTTAAACCAATTTTTCATGATAAATCTATTATCCATCTTCAAATTATCTGCCATTGGTATATTTATGACAATATGGCAGCGAAAAGGAGCGCAAAGGTAAGCGTCCTTTTACCATTTTCAGTATTCTAACATATATATTTTAGATTGCTTTAAGAGAATTATTCATTAAAAAGTTTTTCAATCCGCTTATCGGGTATCAACCACATAATAGCTACGCCAACAAATATAGCACACGAAACTATCGGATAGAAATAAGCAAAAAGAATAGCTATTAAATATAAAACACAGGATATAATCCCTTTTTTATCAATACCAACCGCTTTAGCTAAAAGCGATTCTTTGCCATGCGTCTTTATCAAAGCGATAGTTAAAATGTAATAGGCAATACCCGCCATGAATGAAACAACGCCATACAGTAGTACAGGTAATGAGGCAAAATTATTTTCGCCCATCCAGCCTGAGACGAAGGGGAGCAACGACAACCAAAACAACAAATGTGCATTTGCCCAAAGTACATTTCCATTGACCTGTTTGGCGGTGTGCATAAGGTGGTGATGATTGTTCCAGTATATTATGACAAAGACAAAACTTAAAATATAGCTAAGGAACACGGGCAAAATGGGGGTAATAGCCGCCAAATCAGCACTATGTGGTACTTTCATTTCTAATACCATGATGGTTACAATGATGGCTAAAACGCCATCGCTAAATGCCTCTAATCTATTTTTACTCATGTTGATTAATATTTATGGTTAAATTATAAGCTAAAATTAATATTAATGGGCATATCGAAACCGCTTATTGCGACAATTTTCTAACCCGTTTGTCAAATTAATCCCATAGTAGAATCGCGATATTTGAATTTTACTCAAAATGCACTAACTTGCACCGTATTTATACACCAAAACCGAAAAATATTGAAACATATGATGCAACGCACTCTGTATTTCCCCCTCAGTGCCAAACGCTTAGGGATGCTTTTTCTGATACTCTTGATGCTTATTACATTCCCAAATTGTTCAAAAAAGAAAATAATGACGACACCTTTGACAGAGCCGCATATCTCCTTTGGTAGTGGTGGTGGCTTTACCAATACTGTAAAAACTTTTCACCTTTTAGCAGACGGACGCATCATTGAAATCACTAAAGATACCGTTAATACTGTAAAAACGATAGCCAATATTGGTAAAAAAAATGCCAAAGCCTGCTTCGCTGAGATGCAAACACTTAAGTTGGACTCGCTTCAATTTACTGAGCCTGGCAACCTTTACTATTTTATTAACGTCAAGAAAGATACAACTGCAACTGTCAATAAAATAGTATGGGGTAGCAAAGACAAACCCGTTCCAAAGGAAATTCAAGAATTTTATAAAAAACTATCCACTTATTTAATTCCAAAAGTCAATTAGTAATGGATAGTTTATAATGGATAATATATTCAATATCAGTTTATTATCCATTATAAACTATCCATTATCCATTATAAAATATCCTTTTACTAAATATCTTTTTTAATGAAAAAAATTATTCTACCGATTGTTGTTTCTATTGGCTTAATAGGCTCTTTAATGGGTCAAAAACCCAAAGGGCTTCCCTCCACAAATGCCAATAAGACAGCGCATACGACTATCGAACAGCCTCTGCCTTTGGTAGAAAACGGCGTTCCAGATGTATCTCCCGTGTTTCAACAAACGCGCAAAATACAATCAATTCCGTTGTTGCAAAAGCCTTCAAAGGCATTGCCAGAAGGGTTTAGCGTTTTGACGGCAAATAATGGTTTGCCGACGATGATACAGGGCGCGATGTCCATATCATCATCAAGAGAAATGTCTTTGGCTACTCGCGCTACTCAGTATTTAGAGGTAGTAAAAAATGCCATGAACATTAAAAATCCTGCCGAAGAGTTTGACGTAACCCGTGTAGAAACCGATGATTTGGGGCAATCGCACGTGCGGATGCAACAAAAATTTGGTGGCTTACCCGTGTGGGGCGGTGAGGTGATTGTGCATGAACGCAACGGAGCAATATCTATGATGAATGGCGTTTATTTTCCGACCCCCTCAGTATTGGAGCTTGATCCAAGCATTGAAAAGACAATAGCTGAGAACGCTGTAAAAACTGATTTGAGTAGCAAAACCACATTCAAAGTCTTGAATGAAGCGAGCAAAAAGTACATAGGCGGCGAGCAATTGCGCAGCGAATTGATTATTTTTCACGTCAATGATGACCCGAGTGCTGAAAAATTAGCTTGGCATATCATTGCCTATCCCGATATGTTGCACCGCCATGAATATTTCGTTGATGCCAAAAGCGGGGCGATATTAGCAAGCTATGGTACATCTTGCAATTTGATAGGTGATTTCCATAAAAAACATATCCATACGGAAGCTTGTAACGAAGAAGCAAAAGCTGAAACAACTACTGTACCTTTCGCTTTACCTTCTATGGATGGTGCTGCGACTGCTAATATGCCTGATTTATTCAATTTGTCTCGTTTGATAAACACCTATCAAGTGGGGACAAAATATTATTTGATTGATGCGTCAAGAAGTATGTTCAAACCTGCAACTTCCTCAATGCCGAATCAACCCATTGGTGTTATTCAAACCTTAGATTATCGTAATACAGATAATGGACCATTCTTCCTCATCACCTCAACCAATAATACGTGGGCTGACAAAAAAGGTATATCTGCCCATTTTAACGCAGGGAAAACCTACGAATATTACCTTCAAACGCATGGTCGAAATTCCATCAATGGACGCGGTAGCAATATGCAATCGTTCATCAACGTAACGGAAGAAAGCAAACAAATGGACAATGCCTACTGGAACGGGGAAGCCATGTTTTATGGTAACGGAACTAATTCTGTATTTAAAGATTTGCCAAAAGCTTTAGATGTGGCTGGGCATGAAATATCGCATGGGGTTATTCAAAGTACAGCGAACTTGCGTTATCAAGGCGAGTCGGGGGCATTAAATGAATCCTTTGCCGATGTGTTCGGAGCCATGATTGACCGTGAGGATTGGAAAATGGGAGAGGATATTACAGTTGTTTCTACAAGTTTTCCAACGGGCGCATTGCGCGATTTATCCAACCCTTATAATGGTGGTACAAGCCTCAATAGTCCTTCTTACCAACCTAAATTTTACTCAGAACGTTACAAAGGTACAGAAGACAATGAAGGTGTGCATATCAATAGTGGTATCACCAATTATGCCTTTTATCTTTTTGCTTCCAATACAGCAGTTAATAAAGACAAAGGGGAAAAAATATATTACCGCGCTTTGACCAATTACTTAACAGCATCCTCAAAGTTTATTGACTTACGCGCCGCAGTTGAGCAATCGTGCAAAGACCTTTATCCAAACGATGCAGCCGTTCTGAATGCAGCTATTACAGCCTTCAATACGGTCGGTATCGGTAGTGGTGGCACAACGACAGGTACTGTCTATCAGCAAGATGTGGCTGTAAACCCCGGAATAGATCAAATCATATACGTGACGGATGATGATAAAAAACTGATGCTAACAACACCATCTAATCCGCAACCGACGGCTTTATATTCAAATGGTGTCATCAGTCGCCCAAGTGTTACAGATGATGGAACTATCATCGTTTTCATCGGTAGTGATAAAAAAATGCACCGAGCTACAATCAATTGGGCAGCTAATACATTTTCAGAAGGGATTATCCAGAACTCTGCCATTTGGTCGAATGTAGCGATTTCAAAAGAT
Organism: Saprospiraceae bacterium; assembly: GCA_043768285.1. GTDB lineage: Bacteria > Bacteroidota > Bacteroidia > Chitinophagales > Saprospiraceae > JAAFJT01. The sequence continues at coordinate 15,565 of JAYVKQ010000249.1, forward strand.
GGTAAAAAAATTGCTGCAAACTTTGATGATAAAGACAGTATTGTTTGGGTATTTTCTTATGACTTAAATATAAGTAAAGAGTTTGTTTTATACAATCCAACGACGGCAAGTGGTAATAAAAAGACCAATGAAGTAAAGTATTCAGATGCTTTGGAATGGGATATGTTTGGCGAATACGTGATGTATGATGCCTTTAATAGTATTCCAAGCCCCGATGGTGCAGTATTAGAATATTGGGATGTCGGTTTTGTAAACGTTTGGTCTAATGCCACAAAGAATTTTGCGACTGGAACTGTAGAAAAACTATTCAATAACTTGCCCGAAGGTGTGAGTATTGGCAACCCTACCTTTGCTAAAAATTCACCTTATATTGTTGCATTTGATTACATCGAAAGCAGTGCTTTATTAGGAGATGATTACTCGATATTAGCGGCTAATACGCAAACTGGTAAAGTGACGACCAACCAAAATGGCATCGTAGCGAATAATACACTGGGGCATCCAAGTTACTCACGTCAAGACAATCGTATCCTCTATAATACCGAAAATGCGGCGGGTGTAAATCAATTAAAAACTATTTCGTTAGCATCAAGCAAAATTGATGCAACGACGACAACTGCAAATATCGTTTCTGATGCCTATCGGGGCTCTTGGTTTGGCAATGGTAAGCGCGTTTTGAGTTCGACTAACGAATTGGATAAATCAAGCGTGAAAATTGCGCCTAATCCTTTCAACAACGTTTTAAATGTAGATATTAGAGTTGATAAAACGGGCAAAGGTACGATTGAAATCTTTGATATATTGGGCAGACGTGTCATGCAGCACCCCCTCAGTATTTCAGCGGGTAACAACGCAGTTTCGCTACCAGCCAGTACTTTGCAAGCGGGTACATATTTGTTAAAAATTTCTGTTGAGAATAATACCTTGACCAGTAAAATTGTTAAGCTATAAAGATTGTAGTTTTTTGTACACGGTAGCAACTAAGGAACGACTAAATAATAAAAGCGCATTTTCAAGCTGATTATATTTTTACCAGATTGATTATCTTTTAAGGCGAATATGCTCAATATTTAACGCAAAAGATAATCTATATGGCGATAATAGAACAGCTGTCAAAATGCGCTTTTATTGTTTCGTCGTTCCTAATATAATTAATGGAACTTTAGTTCATATATTTTTTACAATTTATAGGTGTTAAATAAAAGTTCTTTATAGGCTTATTCCATATTTTAAAGACTTTAGTCTTGAATTTTCAGATAAAAATACTGAGGGGGGTAAACCCACAACCATTATTACTGACCACTCAATGCCCACCCTTTAATGCGCTATTCATTTGATAAATATCTTTGAAACCTACGAGATGACAGTTAATATTTTTTAAAGGAGCTTTGATTGTTCTAAACTCTTTTATCAATTCTAATACATCAAAATCAATGTATTGTGTGTTAGTAGCATCAATGTTTACGGTTGCGTTTTGGGGCAATTTATCAAGCATCTCACGGATACTCGCCTTGTTAAGAAAAGACACTTCTTCTGCAAGATGCAAATTAATGGGTTCATCATCTTTATGCTGGTCTTCTTTAAAATAGTAAGAATTTTTCAAATTGCCGTGTAAAACTGCTCCAAAAGCTGTTATTAGCCCCACAACAACGCCAATAAGCAAGCCTTCGCCTTTTACAGGTTTATATATACCGAATAAATCTATCGCCAATATTGTTGCCACTGTTACAATAAAAGGGACAAACTGGTACTTACCATTATTGAACATTTGCTTAAAAACATCGAATTTACATAATTTATAACCCGTCAAAAGCAAGACAGCCGCCAATGCTGACAGTGGTATTAAATTTAATAAACTCGGAATAGCTATCACACATACCAATAAAAGCAGACCGTGCGTAATAGTTGACAATTTAGATTTTGCACCCGAATTGATATTAGCACTACTCCGTACAATCACACTCGTAACAGGTAAACCTCCGATAAGACCCGCCACAGCATTACCAACACCTTGCGCTAAAAGCTCGCGGTTTGTGTTAGTCACTTGGCGTTGAGGGTCAAGATTATCCACCGCCTCTATGCTCAATAAAGTCTCTAAAGAAGCAATGATAGCAATCATAAAACCCGTAATTATAACTTTGTTACTTAAAAAACCATTAAAATCGGGTAATGTGAAAAAACTAAAAAACTCAGAAGGACTACTCGCCGCTTTTATTTGCACTAAGTGGTCTTGACCAACCAGCAACTCGCTACCTGTTGCTTTAAAAATTTCATTTAAAACGACGGAAACTATCACTGCGACCAAAGCACCTGGCACAAATTTGAAACGGCTTTTGATAAACGGTTTTTCCCAAAATATCATTATCAATAAGGACACAAGGCAGACTAAAAATACGCCAAAGTCAATATGGTGCAAGGGTTGAAACAACTCGTGCAAGTCTTCGTCGCCGAAAGGGAAAAGTTCTGTCAAGTCCCCTCTTTCGTTTCTATCATAGCCGAAAGCATGGGGTATTTGTTTCGCAATAATTAATATACCAATACTTGTGAGCATACCTTTAATGACACTTGATGGAAAATAATTAGCAATACCACCCAAGCGGGCTAAACCCATTAACATCTGTAAAATACCCGCTATAAAAACGGCACACAAAAACAGGCGAAAGTCGCCAATATTGGTAATAGCTGCCAAGACCAATGCTGCCAAACCTGCCGCAGGTCCGCTCACACTGAGTTTTGAACCACTCAATGAGCCAATAACGATGCCGCCAATAATGCCCGATATAATACCACTGAAAAAGGGCGCACCTGATGCAAGTGCAATACCCAAACATAACGGAAGTGCCACCAAAAAGACCACAATACTGGCTGGCAAATCGTTTTTTAGATTTGAAAAAAGACCTCTCATAATGAATTTATTTTAAAAAATTAGGGTGATTAGTAGAATGAGGATATGTCTCACTCTACTATTAATACTGGCATATAACACGCATATGCAGACATCAAAATAATTAATTGAGTAAAAGCTAAGGACTATGCCTCTGGCGGATTGTAAGGAAGGGATGAATACATGATGGATTTTATATCTTTAATGTATTCATGAATTCTTTTCTTTGAAAAATTTGAGACATAAAGTCTTTTTGTAATTGAGGATGTTACTTTATGGGTTATGTAGTCTTTTTCGATGTCGGTTTCCGTTTCTGAGTTGGTTTCTTTTTCTTCGCCGTCACTCGTGTCCTCATTTTTACATTCTTTAAATTCAGACATAACTTCATTCTGTACAAGTTGAACAACTGTTACAGCAATATTAGATACAATCGTAATAAG
>JAYVKQ010000250.1:0-3613 GCA_043768285.1 Saprospiraceae bacterium
GGTTTAGGAAACTGATTTTGAATGTTTTTTAGATTTTTTGAAAAAAAAATCTAAAAAACATTCAAAATCAGTTTCCTAAACCGCATTTTCACATATGTAAAAAATTATCGTTCAGTAACCAAGGCGCGTTACTATATTTTTTACTCATTTCTAAAATAAGGTTGCGCGTTAGTATTTAAGTATATACTTTTATAATATTCAAAACTATTTTCATCATACCGCAATATTCCAGCATTGTATTGATATATTTGAAAAAGATTGACTGTTAATAGGTAAAAAAACAGGGCATAAAACGCTACTCGCCATCGTGATTTTATGCAATATCCAACAACCACCGCCAAAGGCAAAGCAAAAATGGCATAGCTTTGAACCAATGCCCGACAGGAATAACTCCCGCCATAATGCCAATCCGACCATGCAATAATGATATAGGTATTTAATAAGGTAAAAGTCAAAACCGATTTGTAAAAAGGGTATTTTTTAATAAAGAACAAACCTAATGCGAACAAAACTGTGATGGGCGTATAGACAAACCAGCCTTTTTCAAAACCAAACAAGACGCGAAAATAGGGATTGAGAAAAAACCACTTGCTGCCCACATCGAAAATGAACTGCCCAGAGGTATATTTCCAATAGATTAATTGTGGCGATATGGCTAATAAACCCGCTCCCATGGCTATCCACACATGAGCGATATTTTTTTTCACTAATGCCCACTTTGCTTTGGTAATAGCTTTGTTGTTCATATGCCACAGCAAAGGGATAAAAAGCATCACCCCCTCAGTAGGTCGGCAGATTGTCGCCAATCCAATGATGAATCCGACCATAAAAGCATCTTTCTTAGTCGGATTTTCATGCCATTGCTTAGAGAACCATAGCATAAAAACGTATAATGGGAAAATATAGATATGACTTTGACCGCTATCAATTGCTAAATATTGTATCCAATTGCTTGATAGTGTAAGAGCAATGAGCGTGAGAGCAACCGTATTATCTTCAAAATACAATAGTAGGAAACGCCTTAAATAGTATAATCCCAAAAATGTGTAGAAAAAAGCCGCAATAAATATAGCATATTGATAAGGCGCGGAAAAACCATCGCTTGGGCTACCATTAAAATGTGCAAACGCATGAACAACAATAAAAAAAGGCATTTGCATCAAAGCAACGCCGCCTAAAAACTTGCCCACATGATTGCCATTTTTAGCAACAACGGTTTGATAGGCTGCCCCGCCTGTGACGGCATATTGGCTGTCAATAGCGGGAAGCCATGCCATTTGCCGCACATCTTTATAAATGAAAATGGCAGGGAGATACATATAATACCCAAAAGCATCAAAAGTCGTTAAGCAAAAATTTTTATGATTGGAAGGGTGTTGAATATAGTATGCCCTTATGCTCAACGATATAGCGAGTATTGCAAAAAAGGAAATAAGAGAATACTTGTTCTTCATTGTCAGGTTCGTTTCAAAATAATTTATGCTTGATATTACAGATTAGTTCTACTATAATTTAAAAAATTTAAAACAGCCCCTCATCCTGCCAAGCATGAAAATATATCTTAGAGTGCCAAAGTAGAACTACTTACTTAGAGGATTGCGCTTATACACACGCACATAATCAATGATAAATTCGGCAGGAAAAATGGTATTTTTATCGGGTATTTTACCTTTACCACCATCTACAGCAAGGTTTAAAATAATCGGAAAAGGTGCAATAGGCACATTGTCTTTTAAGGTAACAGCCAAACGATTATTGAGCATTAATTTTATATTTTTATCATCCCAATAAGCAGCGTAAACGAAAAATTCTTTGGACATATCCACATTTTGCCCTTGTGCATTGCGGGGTCTGACCCACTTGAAATTGGTAGAAACCATTTGTTTTGCCTTATCCCAATAGTGGTTGCTCACGCTAAAACGCTGGGTATTATCGCACCAAAATTCAAAAGCATCTATTTCTTGGTAAGTCGAATCACGTGCGCCACGCCAAAACCAAAAAGCGGGCCATACTCCCTTCCCTTTCGGGATTTTGCAACGCACTTCTACCAAAGATTCGCGGTCAAAATTTTTTGAAGACATCAGCAAAGCCGATGTGTAAGGCATATTTTTGAAGGTATCACGAATGGCTTTGATATGTAAAAAACCATTTTTGACAAAAACATTTTCTTTATGATTGCGATAATATTGTAACTCGGTGTCATGCAATCCCTCTTGACACCACCATTTTTGGGTATCTAAGGTATCCCCATCAAATTCATCTTGAAAAATAAGTATCCATCCTTTTTTTTCTGCATCATTTAAGGGCATGGAATCAGGCAAAAGTGAAGTCACTGTGCCTTGAGCAGACCCCCTCAGTATTTGAAGGAAAAAAAACACAAAAAATAGTTTTTTTTCCATGTGCTATCGGTTATTCTTTGGTGGAATAGTCTGTTTTTGTTGCCCACTTGTAGCTGCGGGTTGTGTTTTATTAGGTTGTGTACTTTGTGGCTTTGCTGGCACCGTCAATGGTTTTGTAGTGGGCTGCAATACTGCATCGGGTCTTGTTTTTGGGATATCACCGTCAAAGTCGTCGGCGCGTGATCGCAACTCGTGGTCTTCTTCTTTTTTATTATCATCTACTTTTTGCTGCGGCAGCGTAGGGTCGTAAGGCACCATTTGAGAGAGGGTATCTATCAATTCCAAACTATCCATTCTTGCAATTTCTGATTCGGAATATCTTTTATGATCGCAATCCATTGAGTCCTTAATCCATTTGGCTGGCTCGGGGAATTTTGCTGTTTTAGTTGCTGCATATTCTGGTAGTGCTTGCATTTTTTTCAAGAATATACCACAAATAGGCAATGCCATATGTGCGCCTTGTCCCAAATCCATATCGCGGAAACGAATAATAGGCATGATGCCTCCTACCCATGCACCGAACACCAAATTGGGCGTATAACCCATAAACCAACCATCGGCTTGGCTCTGTGTAGTGCCTGTTTTACCCGCCAAATCACCTTTAATGGCATATGTTGAGCGCAAACGCTCGCCTGTACCTTCTTCGACAACCGATTTCATCATTTTTATCATCATATCGGTTTGGTCAACGGTCAATACTTGCTCCCATTTATCAGGGTTGATATTTTTTGTGAAATCCGCGAGTATTCGTCCATCTCTATCCGCTACTTTCAAAACCACGATAGGCTCTGGTCTCTTGCCGCGCGCTGCAAAAGTGCCATATACTTTTATCATATCGAAAAGCGATATATCGGCAGTGCCTAAAGAGATGGACATATCATTTTGCATTTCGCTCGTAACACCCATTTTTTTTGCCAAAGCTTGTACTTCTCGGTAGCCTAAGCGGTATATCAATTGCGCCGAAACGACATTCACAGAGTTCGTCAAAGCACCTTCCAAGGAATAAGAACCACCGTAATCATCTTCTGAATTGTGCGGCACCCAGGCTCTGCCTTCTTCTTTTTCTTTATCACTCACTTGCCAACCACTCTTGGTTGTGCCATCAGACATATAGGCTGTTAAGCTATTTGATATATAATCGCAAGGACTTAAACCCGCTTGTAAGGCTTTGGCATATACGATAGGCTTGAAGGTAGAACCCACTTGGCGGCGTG
>JAYVKQ010000251.1:0-10861 GCA_043768285.1 Saprospiraceae bacterium
ACCCGCCGTTTTCAGACCAAAGCGGGTTGCGACTCTACGATAACGTACCGCGTGAGAGTGGTTACAGGCTTAAAAGATTTTGAAAAAATTGACGTGAAAATCTATCCTAATCCTTTTTATGACAAAACGCTGCTTGAGCTACCCCCTCAGTATTCAGGCACATTTGAGCTTAAATTATATGATATCTCAGGGCGTTTGCTACTGACCAAAACAACAAATAATAATCAATTTATCATCGAACAGTTAGACTTGGCAAAAGGTGTTTTCCTATTTGAAGTCAAAAAGGAGGGTATTCCGCTTGCCGTAGGCAAATTGATGAAAACAGATTAAAGGATAGGCAATATACAAACTGAAACGTTTAGTATATCGTATATCCTCAAAGATTTAGGGGGATTAACCTTCAGATAGGTTAATTTATTAGGGGGAGTAGCCGAGTTATCGGCTACTTTTTTTGTACTATCCAAATTATTTTTTTGAAAATTTGGATAATAAGGCTACATTGTTCGTTCAATAGTTTTCTGGATAATTTTTGTAAAAACAATATAGCATAACAACCGATGAAAAAAGACGCTTTTATGCAACGCGCCATTGATATGGCTTTGAAAAGTAGAAAAGAAGGCGGTATTCCGATTGGTTCAGTTCTCGTCAAAGATGGAAAACTCGTTGCCGAAGGGCATAACAAACGAGTACAAGAGCGCAACCCCATTTTACACGGCGAAATGGATTGCTTGAACAATGCAGGGCGTATTGGCAGCTATAAAGGCGCAACGATATATTCTACTCTGATGCCTTGCTATATGTGCGCGGGGACGATTGTTCAGTTCAAAATTCCAAAAGTCATAGTCGGTGAAGCGCGGACATTCTCAGGTGCTCGTGCATTTATGGAAAGCCACGGCGTAGAAGTCATTGACCTCGATTTGCCCGAATGTGTCAAAATGATGGAGGATTTTATTGAAGAACAGCCCCAGCTTTGGAACGAAGATATAGGTGAATTGTAATTAAAACAACCTCTTTTTAGATAATTTTACTCGAAAAATATGGCGCGTAACGCTCCATCAAGCTCTGCATGACTGAGGGGTATGATTTTGGATTATTATTTTTTTTACTATAAAAACCCATATTCTATTCATTCTATTTAAAATTCTATTCATTCTGATATGGAAACCATAACGACAAAATATGCCGACCTTACCAATTACGTTGGTGGTAAAAAAATAGCTTCAACAAGCAATAAATGGTTAGATGTTATATCTCCAATTGATGGGTCTATGCTTTCGCGCGTACCCTTATCCACGCATGATGATTTGGATATTGCCGTAAAAAATGCTAAACAAGCCCTCGCACATTGGTCAAAAATGCCGATTAAAGAGCGTGCGCAAATCTTTTTTAGATATAGATATTTATTAGAAAAAAATGCTGCGGAATTGACCCAACTTGTGAGTGAGGAAAATGGCAAAACGTGGGATGAAGCCAAAGCGGAAATAGATAAATCTATCGAATTGACAGAGTTTGCTTGCTCGATGCCGCAACTGTTACAAGGCGAATTATTAGAAGTATCCAAAGGCGTTGAATGTCGCACAGAACGATTTCCTGTGGGCATTGTAGCCTCAATTGTGCCTTTCAATTTCCCTGCGATGGTGCCGAATTGGACACTACCCAATGCACTCGTTTTGGGCAATGTGATGATAATGAAACCGTCCGAACAAGTACCCCTCAGTGCCATGCGCTTGGCGGAGTTGCTGAAAGAAGCTGGTTTGCCCGATGGCGTTTTCAACGTGGTGCATGGTGGGCGTGAGATTGTGGAAGCCATATGCGACCATCCTGATATTGAAGCCATTTCCTTTGTAGGCTCTACCAATGTGGCGAAAATTGTGTATAAAAGAGCAACCGCTAATCTAAAACGCTGTTTGGCATTGGGTGGTGCAAAAAACCACTTGATTGTATTGCCCGATGCACATCCGCAAATGGCAGCATCTAATATCGCTGCGTCCATGTCGGGCTGTGCAGGGCAACGCTGTATGGCAGCTTCGGCAATGGTGGCTGTGGGGCCTACTGACCACATTATCAATCTTTTATGCGATGAAGCACGCGCTATTGTGGTAGGCAAAAACTTAGGGGCAGTTATCTCCAAAGAAGCCAAAGAACGCATTGAACGCTATATCACGGAAGCCGAACAACAAGGCGCAAAGGTTTTGGTGGACGGTAGAAATGCCACTGTTGAAGGCAAAGAAGGCGGTTTTTATGTCGGTACAACCATTATTGACCATGTGCGCCCCGATATGGCAGTGGCAAAAGAGGAAATATTTGGACCCGTCATCAGCATCATGCGCACCAATACGATTGATGAAGCTTTAGCCATCGAAAATGCCAATCCGTATGGCAATGCCGCTTCTGTTTTCACGCAAAATGGTGGCTATGCTCGCTATATCATGGAACGTGCTTCGGCAGGTATGGTTGGTGTCAATATCGGCGTTCCTGTACCCCGCGAGCCGTTTTCTTTCGGTGGGTGGAACGAGTCGCGCTTTGGCGTAGGCGATATTACGGGTAAAAGTAGTATTGAGTTTTGGACAAAAATGAAGAAGACAACGGTTAAGTGGAACCCCGAGGGGAAGACGAATTGGATGAGCTAACATGAAATGGATAAAATTATTATCACTATTAGGTGCTTTAAGCATCATGAGCTGGCTTTACCTTAAACCAGACAAAAGCTATTTGGATAAATATGATTGGAAACATTACAGTGGTGATTTTTTTGGCGGTGATGTGCTTAATTTCAAGTATTACCATTTGAAAAAGGATACTCTTTATAAAGGAGAAAAACCAATTGCCATTGTTGTTTCAATTGGACTAAGTAAAGTAACAATTCAATCTTTAGATAAGAAACAAACAGTAACTTATACAAATAAGAGGTTTGATTGACCTACCCCTCAGTATTTTTTGAGTTTTCCACACAAATTCATTTACTTTGTAGTCAAATTATAACAAAGAAAAATGAAAAACATAATCCTCTTTTTACTACTAACGTGTGTTGTCAAAATGACCGCACAAAATCAAGTCATCACCACTCAACAAATTGATAGTCTTGTTGAATTGACATTAAAAACCTTCGATGTGCCGGGTATTGCGGTTGCCGTTGTGAAAGATGGGCAAATTGTTCATGCCAAAGGTTATGGTGTGCGCTCGCTCAATACGAAGGAAAAAATGACTGAAAAAACCTTATTTGGCATTGCTTCAAACAGTAAAGCCTTTACAGCTGCGGCGTTGGGTATGCTGCAAGATGAGGGCAAATTGACATATGACAGCAAGGTGCGCGATTTTATACCCGAATTTAAAATGTACGACCCTTATGTGACGGAGGAGTTTACTATCCGCGATTTATTGACACACCGTAGCGGCTTGGGTTTGGGCGCAGGTGATTTGATGTTTTGGCCCGACAGTAGTAATTTTACACGGAAAGACATCATTCGTAATTTGCGCTATCTGAAACCTGTATCCAGTTTTAGAACAAAATACGATTATGATAATTTGATGTATATCCTTGCGGGTGAGGTCATTGCTCGGGTATCGGGTATGCCGTGGGAGGAGTTTATTCAAAAAAGGATACTAACGCCCCTACAAATGACGACAACTGCCCCTTCTTTCAGTCGTTTAAAAGACAAATCGAATGTGATTGACCCACACGCGCCTGTTGATGGCAAAGTGCAAGTTATCAGACGCGATTGGAATGAAACGGCTAATGCGGCGGGTGGTCTGTACAGCAATGTAGTTGATATGAGTAAATGGATAATTATGCAAATGAACGCTGGTAAATATGGCGACAATCTAAGCCAAAAACTATTCAGCGAAGACGTTCATGCCGATATGTGGTCGCCTCAAACTATTCAGCCATTTAGAGGAAAAAATGCGTACAATACCCATTTTACAAGCTATGGTTTGGGGTGGGGATTGAGTGATGTAAAGGGCTACAAACAAGCCACACATACGGGCGGTTTGGCGGGTATTGTGACGCAAGTGACCCTAATTCCAGATATAAAATTAGGCATTATTGTATTTACCAATCAGCAATCGGGCGCAGCGTTTAATTCTGTTACAGCTACTATAAAAGACAGTTATCTGGGCGTAACAGGCTTAGATAGGGTCAAACAAAACAATGAGAGACGACTAAAAGGCGAAGCCGAAGCGAAGGAAATAACGACAGCTATTTGGAAAAAAATTGTAGAAGTGCAGCAACAAACGGCTATAAAACCCGATATGTCATCAATAATAGGCACATATACCGATAAATGGTTTGGCGATGTAATTATTTCAGAAAAAAATGGAAAATTGTGGTTTCAATCCCAACGTTCTTTTTTATTAAATGGCGAAATGTTTGCATATAAAGGCAATACTTATGTCGTGAAATGGGGAGATAGAAGTATGGACGCAGATGCGTTTGCTATATTTACACTTGATGCAGAAGGTAAGCCTATTGGTTTTAAAATGAATGCCATTTCACCTTTAACAGATTTTAGTTTTGATTTTCAAGATTTGGATTTTGAAAGGAAGAAGTAAAATATGCCTACCCATGCCACCGTTTGGAACGGTGGCATGGATTTAAGCACCCCCTCAATATTTTTCAAATTAAAAATCTTTCACTTATGTCAGCAGAACCAAAAATATATTCCGAAAAAGAAGAAATTCTAAATAACAATAATGATTATACCTTGTATTCATGGTCGAAACAAGCAGGGAATAATCCGATTGCTGTTAAATATGGCAAAGGCGTTTACCTATACGATTATGATGATAAAAAGTATATTGATTTTTCATCGGGTTTGATGAATGTCAATATTGGGCATGGCAATCAGCGTGTCACAAAAGCCGTTGCCAAGCAAATGCAGGAAGTAAGTTATGTGACACCCAGTTGTATCACAAAGGTAAGGGGAGATTTGGGTAAAAAATTGGCAGAACATACGCCTGAAGGTTTGAACAAAACGCTTTTTACTGTTTGTGGTGCAACCGCTATTGAAAATGCTATGAAATTAGCCCGCCTTTACACGGGCAGACATAAAATCATTGCTAAATATCGCGCTTTTCATGGCGCAAGTTATGGGGCGATGACCGCAGGAGGCGACCCCCGTAAAATTGTACACGATAGCCAACAAGCACCAAATATCATCCACGTTGAAGACCCATATTGCTACCGTTGTCCGTTTGGGCAAAAGGGCATGAACAGTTGCCAACGCGAATGTGTGCAGCATATTGAACGCATCATTCAGTTTGAGGGACCCGAAACCGTAGCCGCTATTTTGATGGAAGGCGAAAGCGGTTCATCGGGTTGTATCAAATATCCACCCGATTATTTGCCAAAAGTGCGTGAAATATGCGACAAATACGGCATTTTATTGATTGCAGATGAAGTGATGTCAGGTTTTGGGAGAACGGGTAAATGGTTTGGTATGGATAATTTTGGCGTTGTACCTGATATGATTGCAACGGCAAAAGGCATTACGGCAGGGTATATTCCGTTAGGCGCATTGATTGTGTCCGATAAAATTGCTACCGCTTATAACGACAAACCTTTGATGTTAGGTTTGACCTATTCTGCACACCCTGTCAGTTGTGCGGCTGGTTTAGAAACTTTAAAGATTTATGAAGATGAAAACTTGATAGAAAATGCCGAAAAAATGGGCAAATACATGGATAAACAGGTTGCTCAATTGATGAAAAAACATCCGAGTATCGGCGATTGGCGCAATACAGGTTTATTAGGCTGTTTGGAGTTGGTGAAAAATAGAAAAACTAAAGAACCGATGGCTCCTTTCAATGCCAAACCCAACGAAATGGCAGTGATGAACCAAGTAGCGACAAAAATCAGAGAATTGGGTATGTACACTTTTGTGCGATGGAATTATATCTTCATCGCCCCCCCCCTCAGTATTACGAAGAAACAAATTGATGAAGGTTTGGGTATTATATCACAAGCGTTAGAAATTGCAGATGCCGCTTGTGTTTAAGTGTGTATAAAATTGTGGCACGGCTATATTTAAGAGTTGATAAAACTAAGTTAGTCAAGCCGTGCCACAGATATCGTTCATAAAGAAAAGGCGCAGTATTAAGTCATTTTGACATAATCCGCGCCTTTTTTATAGAGATATGCTTACTTTTTCTTGAAAAATTAGGCTTCTTCTTTCACCGTCACATCAATACTCAATTCTTTCAATTGTGTATCTTCAATAAACGAAGGTGCATCAATCATTATATCACGCCCTTGATTGTTTTTAGGGAATGCGATGAAGTCTCTGATACTGTTTGCGCCCGACATAACAGCTACTAAACGGTCAAATCCAAAGGCGATACCGCCGTGTGGTGGCGCACCATATTCAAAAGCACCCAATAAAAACCCGAATTTACTTTCCGCTTCTTCTTCTGTCATACCGAGCAATGTGAAGTTTTTGGATTGCAAATCACGGTCAAAAATACGAATAGACCCGCCGCCGATTTCTACGCCGTTTAATACCAAATCATACGCATCTGCACGTAAGTTTTTCATCGTTTCGTGGTCGCCGTTGAGCATATTCGGAATTTGCTCACGTTTAGGTGATGTGAAAGGATGATGCATGGCATAAAAGCGTTGCGTCTCTTCGTCCCATTCTAACAATGGAAAATCAACGACCCATAATGGCTTAAATACTGAGGGGTTGCGTAATCCTAAACGAGCACCCAACTCTAAGCGCAATTCGCTCAGTTGCTTACGGGTTTTGTCCGTTTCGCCACTCAATATAAAGACAACATCGCCTTTTTCTGCATTTAACTTTTTACTCCACGCCGCTAATTCGTCATCGCTGTAAAATTTCGATAAAGGCGATTTTATAGTACCATCTTCTTCAAATTTGACATATGCCAAGCCTTTTGCGCCAATTTGTGGGCGTTTTACCCAATCTGTCAATTCGTTTATTACCTTATTGGAATAGGTCGCAGCCACACCTTTCGCGCATATAGCGACTACCAACTCTGCACTATCAAATACTGGAAAGCCTTTACCTTTTGCTACATCTGTAAGCTCCACAAAAGCCATATCGAAACGAATATCTGGCTTATCAGAGCCATATAATGACAATGCCTCATCGTAAGTCATGAGTGAGAATGTATGCAAATCAACACCCAGACAGGCTTTAAATAAGTATTTTGTCAAACCTTCAAATGTATTCAAAATATCTTCTTGCGTCACGAATGACATTTCGCAATCTATTTGCGTAAACTCTGGCTGACGGTCTGCCCGCAAATCTTCATCTCTAAAACATTTCACAATTTGGAAATATTTATCAAACCCAGATACCATCAACAATTGCTTAAAAGTCTGCGGTGATTGAGGCAAAGCATAGAACTGACCAGGGTTCATACGGCTTGGCACAACAAAATCTCTTGCCCCTTCGGGCGTAGACTTTATCAAATTGGGCGTTTCTACCTCAATAAAATTTTGTTCACTCAAATATTTACGGGTCTCAATGGCTACTTTTGACCTAAAAAATAGGTTTTTTTGCACCGCATGACGGCGCAAATCCAAATAACGATAGCGCATCCGTATATCATCACCGCCATCCGTATCATCTTTAATGGTGAAGGGCGGGGTTTTCGATTTATTCAAAATAGATAATTCAGTAGCCACTATTTCAATATCGCCCGTCTCGCGGTTAGCGTTTTTGTTGGTACGCTCGCGCACTGTCCCAACTATTTTTATCACGTCTTCGCGCCCCAAAGCCATTGCTTGCTTATTCAATGCTTCGTCATTTTCAAAAACAATTTGGGTTACGCCATATCTATCGCGCAAATCAATGAAAGTCATAGGACCAAATGCTCTTGCAGCATCCACCCACGCGCTTAAAGTTACGGTTTTGCCTGCGTCTGAAAGTCTTAGCTCGCCACAATGATGAGTTCTATACATATCTATAATTTTTTTTAATTCTAATGTGTATCGTACTTTTTAGAAAGGAGTTGCAAAAGTACGGGTTATTTTTAAAAAAGAAAGGTCTGTTTGAATTAACCGTACAATTCGTAGTGAATTTGAGATTTTTCGTAGCCTAATTCAATCATCAATTTTGCAACAGCATCATCAATCATATTTGCCCAGCCGCATATATAAAACGCAACATTAGGGCGTTTGTGGCGATACCCCTCAGTATAAACGGCATGAACATAGCCTTTTGTACCCTGCCAATTGGGTTCTCTCGACAGTGCAATATCGTATTTGAAATTGGGTATTAATTTTTCAAAATTTTCAAATTCCTGTCTATATAAAATATCTTTTTCGCGGCGTGTGCCGAAAATGAGGTGAATTTTACCGTGCGGTATTTGCCGATTATAAATATCCCACAACATACTGCGAAAAGGCGCAACACCTGTTCCAGTGCATATCAACACAATATCTTTTTCTAAAATCGGTTCTTTTAAAGTAAAACCGCCGTCAGGACCTTTGAAACGAATAGGTGTGCCAATAGTAGCTTCTTCAAAAAGATATTTGGAGCCGCCTGTGCTGTTTTCGGCTTTTACGATACAAAACTCTAAATCGCGTACCCCCTTCCCGATATTATCGGGATTTCGTTCCTCAACACTATTTGGCGCACTCGCAATACTGTAACTGCGCCACCGTTTGGTGCGTTTGTCAGAAATGGGTAAATCCATCGTAACGAATTGACCCGCTTTAAAATGTATTGGCTCATCTCCTTCAACGTGCAGCCAAAAACGCTTGGTTGAGGGCGTTTCGTTTTCTATTTTTGTAATATGACTATCGTACCACTTCCACATAATTTGACAATATTATTTAGATAAAATCTAAACATGATTAATACTAACTTGTTCTATCTTTTTATAAAAATATAATTCAATACTAATGAAAATACATAACAAGGTTTTATTTCTACTTTTTTTATTGATACAAATAGGCTGTTTTGCACAAACTACGCCTAACAGAGCGCATTGTACCAACCCCGATTTTGATAAAAAAGTAGCCAGTTGGTTGAGTTTTTCTGTGCCAACTATCACGCCTGATAGTCTGAAACAGATACAGGGAGCAACCATATTAGATGCGCGTGAAAAACAAGAATATGATATCAGCCATATACCCAACGCTATATATATAGGCTATAATATTTTTGAAAAAAAGACCTTAGAAAATATGCCCAAAGATAAGCCGATAGTTGTATATTGCAGTATTGGGTATAGAAGTGAAAAAATTGGAGAAAAATTACGGAAAATGGGTTTTACAAAAGTGTATAATCTGTATGGAAGTATATTTGAATGGGTCAATCGTGGTAATATCGTTGTAGATAATCAAGGAAAAACCACCACCAAAGTGCATACTTTTAACCGCAATTGGAGCAAATGGGTAGACAATAAAGCCATAGAAAAAGTGTGGTAATCAATGATGTCAAAGGATATACCCCCTCAGTATTTTGAAGGATTTTGCCCTTTGAAATACGATATTAAATAAAGGATTTCAAAGAAAAATAAGAAAAAAATAGCACGTTCTTGATAAAATGCGTTTATTCGTGCCTTAAAACAAAACAATTATGAGAGTAAAATTTTGCGGAGCAGCAAGAGAAGTAACAGGCAGTTGCCATTTGGTGACGCTTGATAATGGGTTCACTATCCTATTGGACTGTGGCTTATATCAAGGCAATAGTCCAGAAATGGAGGATTTTAATGACAAATGGCTATTCGACCCTGCGTCCATTGATTGCATGGTGCTATCTCACGCACATATTGACCACACTGGCAGAATTCCTAAATTAGTAAAAGATGGTTTTAATAACACCATATATAGCACCCACGCCACGCGGGGCTTATCGGCTATAATGTTGCTCGATAGCGCAGGTATCCAAGAACGTGATGCTGAATATGACAATAAAAAAGCCATCAAAAAAGGAGAAAAAGGCACGGCAGAGCCTCTTTATACAAGCGCAGATGTGGACAAAACGATGACTTTATTTGCCAGTTATAGCTACGATAAATGGTTTTCGATACATCCAGATGTAGAAGTTTTATTCACTGATGCAGGTCATATATTGGGTTCAGCCTGTGTGACATTAAAAATTACTGAGGGGGGTAAGCAAAAGGTATTTGGTTTCACGGCAGATGTAGGTCGCCCCAATCGCCCCATTTTGCGCGACCCACAACCGATGCCCGAAGCAGATTACCTTATTTGTGAATCTACTTATGGCAATAGGTTGCACGATGAAGCACCAGAAGAGGTCAATCGTTTTTTACAAATTATAGAAGAGGCAAGCAAAAAACCAAGAGGGCGCGTAATAATTCCTGCATTCAGCGTGGGGCGTACGCAAGAAATCGTATATATGTTGGACAAATTAGCCAATGACGGTCGTTTGCCACGCATTCCTGTGTTTGTGGATAGCCCTTTGGCAGTAGATGCAACGGAAGTGTTTTTAACGCATCCTGAATGTTTTGATGAAGACCTCAATCGCTATTTGCAAAAAGACGATAACCCATTTGGGTTTAAGTATTTAAAATATATTAGAAAGGTAGAAGAATCAAAAAAATTAAACGATTTTGATATGCCTTGTATCATCATTTCCTCGTCAGGTATGGCAAATGCAGGGCGCGTTAAGCATCATATTTTTAACAATATTGATAAACCAGATGCTACTATTTTAATTGTAGGATATGCAGCTCCTCAAACACCCGCAGGTCAATTACGCAATGGCGCACAATTTTTAAGACTTTTTGGTGAGTACAAGCCTGTAAAAGCGAAAGTAGAAGTCATGGACTCGTTTTCAGCACACGCGGATTATCGTGAGTTATTGGATTTTTTAGGCAATCAACAAAAAGGATTGAAGAAATTATTTTTAGTGCATGGCGATTATGA
>JAYVKQ010000252.1:0-7011 GCA_043768285.1 Saprospiraceae bacterium
ATGTTCCATTGTAAAGCAATTTACAATAGATCAATGCAGCGACCGTAAAGTTACTTTTTTTTCTCGATATGACAATAGTGACTTTTTGTTTACTAAACCCCATGCATAAAATATTATAATCTATTGAAAATCAGTATTTTATTTGTAAAACAAAATCTTTTGAACACTAATGATTGTAAATTGTCCATTCGATAAAGATATTCTCATAGTATTGTTTACCTTACCCATTGGAGGAGTTTTCTTCTAATGGGTTTTTTATTTTTAAAGGACAATGTAAGATAAAAATACTGAGGGGTAAATGAAAACCCGTGCCACCGCTTCAAGCGGTGGCACGGGTCAATGTTGCTTTTATTTTTTTTTAATACCCTCCAAATTTATAGCCCAAACGCAAACCTACGCGGGGCAAAGGTCGATTAAACGGGGCAACCAAGCCTTCATTGCGGGCTTCGATGGTATAATTGATATGACCTAAACCCTGTCCTACACCTACATAAAAATCGGTGAAAATACCCGAATCCCAGACGTGCTTATACCCTGCATGAAAGCCGGGCATCCAGACATTGATAGCCGCTTTGTTGTTGCGGGTACGTCTATCGAGGTCTTCGGTTTTGACCGCCATATTGTAGCGCATATATTTGCCGAATATGCCCATATACCAACCCTCGTTGTCAAAACCAGCACTGCGGTCAAGGTAAATATTCAAAGCAGTGATGCCCGAATAGCCACTATAATCGGAGGTTTCAAGCGTTTTTAAGGCTTTTCCATCCAATTCGATATTAATTTCTTTATTAATATAAGGGTTTGGAAATTTTGTCGGTATCATATATGAGCCGCCTACTTCAACCGATAGGCGATTGGCAAAACCCAATTCGTAAAGCACATTAATATTTTTTGCCAATGCAGCAGTCAAATTGAGTTTTACAAAATGACTGGATACGTAGAAGTCGCGGATGTTTTGGCGGTGACGCAAATTCGATTGTGCATCCAAGCTAACGGCACACAAGACAAAACACATAATGAAAATCAACATAAATAAAAAAATAGGTACAGCTTTTCTCATGTTACAATAGTGATTTTGTTATTATATTACTATTTAAAAACATATTATATTTTGTTCATACAACAATAATACCGATTTTGTAAAGCACTGTTTTTATCGTTTCTTGCGTTAGTAATATTGTAATTTCAATAAATGAAACGAGCATTAAGAATATTTGAGTGCTTATGTAGTGTCCAATTTATTCGACACTACATAAGTCTATTTAGAAACAATCAAACCTGTTGCTGAGGAAATTTTCTATGCCTATAACTTGTTTCAGTCGAAAAAATATAGCACTATATATATTTCTTCTTCAAAATAGGCGTACCTCGAATATTTTAGCATTTTAAACTTTATATATCACTTTTATTTTTATGAAAAAATACCCATTACTCCTTTTTGCCTTTTTACCCATATTGACCTATGCCCAACTGACAGGCACTATCCAAAACACCAAAGGCGAACCCCTGCCCTTTGCCAACGTTTATATCGAAGGCACAACGCAGGGAACTACCGCCAATACTGAGGGGGTCTATTTTTTTGATGTCAAAAATGGCAGCTATCATATTGTATTTCAATATGTTGGATATAAGAAAAAAATAGAAATCGTAGATATAAAAGGCAAAACTGTTTTGAATATCCACTTAGAAAGTGACGATTTGGAACTCAAAGAAGTGGTCATAAAAGCCAATGCCGAAGACCCCGCATATGCCATGATACGCAAAGCCCAAGAGATGCGCAAAACCTTCCGCGACCAAGTGCCGAGCTACGCTTGCGATGTGTATATCAAAGGTTTGCAACAAATAGCGGATGCGCCTAAGAAAATTTTTGGTCAAGATATTGGCGATATGGGTGGTGTACTGGATACAGTAGGCGGCAAAAAAACGGGCATTGTCTATCTATCCGAAACTATTTCGCGCTATAATGTGCAAGGGGCAAAACGCAAAGAAGAACTTAAACTATCAAAAGTGAGTGGCAATCCGAATGGCTTTGGCTTCAACCGCGCTGAGTTGTTTGATTTCAGTTTTTATGAAAATAATATCACCATTACAAGACCCTTATTATCCCCGATTGGCGATGGTGCGATGTCGTACTACAAGTATCGTTTCGTCGGTTCTTTCCGCGATACGATGGGTTATATGGTCAATAAAATTGAGGTCATACCCAAGCGCAAAGAAGACCCTGTGTGGGCAGGATATATTTATCTCGTTGATAATCAATGGAATATATACTCAACCGACCTTTATTGCACAGGTAAAAGCATGCAAGTGGATTTTGTGGATACGCTTAATTTGCGTCAAACCCACGTGCCAACGGCTAACAATATTTGGCGACCTATTTCCCAAACATTGTCTTTCAAATATGGCATATTGGGCATCAAAGTTAAGGGCTATTTCACAGGCATTTTTTCTAATTATGACCTCAATCCCACTTTCGGAAAAGGGTATTTTGGCAACGAAGTATATGTTGCCAAAAAAGCGGAAAGCAACACCGATACAACTATGTGGAACACCGTGCGCCCCATCGAATTGACGAAGGAAGAACAACGCGATTATATCCGAAAAGACAGTATCAGAGCTGCCCACCTGACCCCTCAGTATTTGGACTCGATGGATAGAAAAAACAATAAATTTAAGGTGATAAACCTATTAGTGGGCTATAGTTACCGCAATTCGCAGAAAAAGACGACAATAACATGGTTGTCTCCTTTGACGAGTATTGAGTTTAACCCTGTGCAAGGTTGGACTTTGGGTACTAAATTGAACGTAGATAAATATTCAGAAAAAGTAGGTACGCCATATAAAACGATGTGGTCGCTACGAGGCGACTTCAACTACGGATTTTCGGAAAAAATACTGAGGGGGTCGGGAGGTGCATCGTATCAATTCAACCGATTTACTTATCCCGTTTTAAGCGTAGATGCAGGTGTAAAAGTCGCACAATTTAATGAAAATGAACCGATTACGAGTACTATTGCCGAATTATATGCCGTGTATGACAAACAGCATTTGCGATATTTATTCAACAAAAAATTTGTGAAACTTGCCTATAGTCAAGATATAGCCAACGGGTTGCGCTTATCAGTCGGTTGGGAAACGGCTATCCGTGAACAGGATTTGGTTGTCAATTCGCAATATAGTTTTAAGAAAAAAGGGGATGAATACAACCCAAATAATGTGGGTTTTCAAACGGATTTGTACGGCACAGCGCACGTTGCCAAAGCCACAATGACATGGACACCCGCTAATAAATACGCCACTTATCCGCATTATAAAGACAATGAGGGGTCAAAATATCCTGTTTTTTCAGCCACCTTTGAGAAAGCTTTTGATATAAAGGGCAATAATGCTGATTTTACAAAATTGGGATTAGGCATGGCATATAACAACATTAATTTGGGCATTTGGGGTACTTCAGAACTGAGAGTATCTTATAAAACTTTTTTAAGTAAAACAACCTTTTTAAACTTCATTGACTACTATCATCTTAATGGTAATCAAACATTTATAAATAACAAAATACACTATATGAATGGCTTTATGCGCATGAATTACTACGATAATTCGACAACAGAAAGCACATTGACAGCCCATTTGCAACATCATTTTAATGGTTATATTTTTGACAAAATACCGCTTATCCGCAAATTGCGCTTTGGTGAAGTGGCGCGAGTAGCATATGCCTATACCCCTCAGTCTGGCAACTATCTTGAAATGGGGTTTGGTGTGGATAAGATTGGTTGGGGTTTGTTCCGCTTGATTCGGGTAGATGTGGTGTGGCAAAAATCATTTGAAGCGCAAACGATTGGTAAAAAGCCGATGGTAATGGTTGGGATAAATTTGAATTAAAAAAGCAAAAACCCGTGTACCATTTTGACATGGAAACACGGGTTTTAAAAAAAATTAGCCGCATCATCAAAAAACTTAATTGTTTAAGATAGATGCGGCATTTATGTTTATTTGTCTGTAGCCTAATAAATAGCTCATATAAAGTAAAAAAGTTCTGTCAAAAATGGTGTTGTAAAACCCTTAATAAACTAAAAAAAACGTTTTTAAGAAAATAGCAAACAATAACCTACCTAAGGTTTCTTTGAAAATGTAAATTTTCAAGGAAATCTCGGTTAGATTATTATTTGCATATTTTTTTAGGAAAGAGACAAGGGTAAATTTATATTCTTAACTGAATTTATTCCTATTTCATTCCTTAATTAAATGTCATACTTTTTTTGTTTGATGACACAAAGATACAGGGATAAAGTGGGTACTATTTACTCCAAATGGGTAAATCATTACTCCTAAAAGGCATTTGTCTAAATAGTACTATAAAAAAATTATTTTTATCAATTTTACAACATTACGAATTCAAGTCTTTAGCCTAAATTATCCTTCAATACTTCATAGGGCAAAATATTGAAATGCTCTTTGAATTTTTTAGTAAATTGACTGGGGTTAACATAACCCAACAAATTGCTCACCTCACCAATAGAATGTTCTTTAGTTTTAAGAATTTGATAGGCTTTTTGCATTCGGTAGTTCAAGAAATGCTGATATATGCTGTCGCCATACACTTGTTTGAAGCACATTTTGAGCTTACTTTCACTCATGGCAGCCGTTTGTGCCAACTCATGGATAGACGGAGGGTCTGAGAGTTTTTTTAATAATAATACACGTGTAGCATACATGGCTTTAGCATCTTGATGGTTTAAATTCATTGCGAAAGCATTCGGATGTCGCAACGATAAATTTTTCATACTATGATATGACAGCTCAATGATTTTACTTTCTAAGGTAAGTTTATCAAGAGCATTGCGTATATCAAAATGCAATATTTGTTCA
Source organism: Saprospiraceae bacterium (assembly GCA_043768285.1). Taxonomy (GTDB): domain Bacteria; phylum Bacteroidota; class Bacteroidia; order Chitinophagales; family Saprospiraceae; genus JAAFJT01. Next base: position 4,876 of record JAYVKQ010000252.1, read on the forward strand.
GCTATATGTAAAAGTCGGCTCGAAAGTTTTTCATACACAGCCCAAGTTTTATTAGGGTGTAATATTTTATCAAAAAATTCGTCCCTTTTAGGGTTTAAATACTGCCGTATCCAGTCTCTGTCGAAAGCCAAATTGATAAGCGAAATTGGTTCGTTTACACTCAATTCCTGCGTAAATGCGACATTAGAGGAGTTAAAAAAAATACCTTCATTTAGGCGCGCAATTATTCTCAAGTCTTCGCCCACCCTCTGCACTAAAGGCGCATCAGAAAGGTAAATATTCATCAATAGAAAATCGTTTTGGGCGTTTGCCAAGCGTTCGAGCGTTACATTTTGCTTGATGACGAGATTACGCATAATTAAGACCCGTGTCCCTTCATTGATATTATGTCTGATTAAAGTACCACTGATTAAAGGATGATTTTCTGGAAAAATCAGTTCATTTTCATTAATTAAATTACCGCCTAATTTATCGTGCAGTAGTGTAAGAAATGAGTTAGAACGCGTCACTTGATATTGTATTTTTAGGTTTTCCATATATATCTTATTAAGGGTTTTACAAAAAAACTAAATTGGGAAAGATATTATGACCATGTAACACTAATTTGTTTACTTAAACATTACTTCTAGGCATATTAACATGCGTCGTATTCGACATATTTTTTTTTAAGATATCGGTAGGTAACATACCAAAATGTTCTTTAAATCGCTTTGTGAATTGACTTTGATTGACATAACCAAGTGAAAAACTAACATCTCCAATCATACATGTATTACTCTCAAGCATTTTAAATGCTTTTTCCATGCGGCAATTGATAATATATTGATAAATACTGGTGCCATATACCTGCTTAAAAGCTGTTTTTAATTTACTTTCACTCATACCAAGCTTCTTGGATAATACTTTGATGGGTAACGGTGCAGCTAAGTTATCCATCAATACCTGCTGGATAGATAAAATGCTTTGCAAATCATGTCTATTCAAATTGACAAAAGCCTTTGGGCTTTCGCGCTTTTCTAATATTTTAAAAGCCCAAATCGTAAAATCAAACACTTTATAATCCAATGACAACTTATCAAAGGCATCTCGAATATCAATATTGATGATTTCTTTCACCAATTGTTCTATGGACGTTGGCATTTCCTCAATGACTGAGAAAGTATGGTTGGATGCTAATAATTTGCTGAGATAGTCTTCTTTTGAGGGTTGAAGATAATCATGTATCCAATGCCGATTGAGGATAAAAGTAATGAGCGAAAAGGGTTGTTCAACGGGTAGATTGTCTATAAATGAAATATCCGAGCAATTAAAGATGATACCTTTATTTAATTGTATCGTTGTATCTGATACATTAATAAAAAGGGGATAATCGGCAATATAAATATGCGCCACTATAAAAGAATTGCTTATATCCATCAATCGTTCAAAAGAAAGGTTTTTTTTGATGTTTATATTGCGCGCAATCAGAATGCGTAAGCCTTCACGAATTTGAAGTCTTTTGATGGTACACGACAGTACAGGATGGCTGTCATCGAAAACTAAGGTTTCGCTATCAAGAAGTTCGCCACCTACTACTTGATGTAACCTTTCTAAAAAAACACTTTGAGATTTAAGCTCAAAATCAACTTTTGTAATGTTTTGCATCTTGAGGGTGGTTTGATGGTGTATAGTCTATTTTTTTCAACCTTCAATATATTGCATGATTTAACAAAAGTAAGTTATTATTTTATAGAATGAAATACCCAATATAAAATATTAGAAAAAAACTTAACAAAGACTTTGAATTTAAAATATCAAAGCACTTACATTATCAATACGGCATACTATGACATACCCCCTCAGTATTTTAAGAACAATTTGAAAAACTCAAAGTCTATGTTCAAACATTAATACCAAATTTTAATTCAATAATGACAATAATAACGAATATAAAATTGCATTTTAACATATATTCAAAATAATTATGTAAATAATATTGAAAATAATTTTTTTTTCAAATATTGTCCTATTATCTTTGTGATAAGCATTAAGAAAAAAACAATTATTTAACCATCAATCAAGAAACGTAAATCATTAGAACGAGAGATTTTTAGGTGTTTTGAGGGCTTATAGCTTTCTCTTTCTCTTTCTCTTTCT
>JAYVKQ010000253.1:0-7202 GCA_043768285.1 Saprospiraceae bacterium
CATGATTTGGTCGCGCAATATATCGGCTGCTTTTTTATATTTTTCTTCTTTAGTTTCTTTATATAATGTTAAAAGTTGCATACCGCCTGTTACTTGGTCGCTGTTGTACTCCTGTCGCTCGTATGTGCGTATATTACCATCTTCATTGATAAAATGGTCTATTATTTTTTTCATATAGTCATAATATTGCCTATCGCCTGTGTGTTTCCAAAGATTTGTGACCCCCCTCAGTACCACAGCCTCTTCATAGTTCCAACTGGCAGGGCGTTTATCAGCATCAGTACCTTGTTTATCCTGAAGCATATGCTGGAGGAACTTTTTTACTACAATAGAATCGGGATAGGTGGTCATAATGGTTTTAGCAAACAGTAAAGCTAAGGTATCGCTTTTGATAGAAAGGCTATTTTGAGCATAGAGGTTTTGCTCAAAAGGTAATTTTAAGACAATTAAAATGAGGATATTAATGCGTAAAATGATATTTTTCATAGTAAATTGAATTTTAGACTACTTAAAATAAAAACGGCTTTTTGATTGCTCAAAAAGCCGTTTTATGCTGAAGGGATGTGAATATTGAATAACGAACAAGGATTAATGATTGATAAAGTAATTTGAAATATACTTACCTTCATAAATCGCAATTCCTTGTTCGTTATATTCATTAATATCCTGGGTTCTGTTCTTTTGCACGACCTTCTGCCGTCAAAGGTGCACCTTTTTCCCAAACACGTTCCAAATGCGCCAAAGGAATAGGGCGCAATTTGTGGAAAGGTTTGATATTAGGTGTTGCAAAAGAATTGAATTTGGCAACCCTTTCAACCAATGTTTCGGTACGCGCCAAATCTTCCCAACGAAGTAATTCGCCATACAGTTCACGTGAACGTTCGTTCAATATGAAATTGATAAAACGGCTTTTCTTATCTGTTGCAGAAGCGGGATATAATTCTTTAGCATTGTCAGCATCCCAATGAGTCGCTGTTATCAACATAGCGGCTTCTGTGCTGGTAGCATCTTTGAAAGCACCGCCTTCTGTTAGCCAATGCTCTTGTGGCTTCGCTTCACCTGCTTTATAAGCGGCACGTTTGCGGAGAACATTAATTAAGTCAGTTGCTTTAGCATAATCGCCTTTGCGTCCGTAGGCTTCGGCAGCTATCAAATATGTTTCTGCCAAACGCGCCACAACAAAGTCACGTGTACCAAATTCTGTTGCCACATCTGAACGAAGCGGATCCATGTGTTTGATATTGGTCAAAAACTCAGATGTTGACCATTTGTTGCGAGGGGTCCAGTTATAGGTTGCTTTTGCAATATCAGCATCAGAAACCCCTGTATGAAGTGTTACATAAGTCGCGGTATCACCCACTTTGAATTTATTTTGACCCACTAAGGCAGCAGATGGCGCATTAGCAGCTGTCCATTTTGGAATGGTTGCCGCATTATTTGAAATCCACATATTTCGCCATTGCTTGTAAAAACGAGAATCGTTGCGACGGTCATACACGTCAATCAGATAATCTGATGGACGGATACGACGGAACGGACGACCATAATTAATATCCCGCAACATACCCGGTTTGGTGTCATATGTCATACCCCAATAAAGGTGAACACGGTTGCCAGAACCATTCAATAATAATAAATTAGTATTAAACTGAATAGCATAAATGACTTCACTGTTGTTTTGATTGGTAATATTCCAAAGACTTGCCCATTCAGGTTGCAAGCTAAATGTACCTGAAGCAATCACCAAATCAGCATAAACAGCAGCACTGTCAATATCCGTTGCTTTTTGACCACGAGCTTCTACGGTTGCACTACCGCGTGTCAAATAGGCTTTTGCCAAAAAGTGTTGTGCAGCTCCTTTGCTTGCACGACCATATTGTGCTGGTTTGGCTGGTAAAACATTTGCGGCAGCAATTAAATCACTGATAATGACATTATAAACGTCAGCTACAGATGCACGTGGAAACTCTAACTGAACGCCTTCTGTACTTTTAAGTGATATAGGTACACCGCCAAATTGTTGTACCAATTGAAAATAATAATAAGCGCGTAAGAAACGACATTCAGCAATACGAATATTTTTGCTGGCATCATCTTTCAAGCCTGCAATACCGCCTTTTATCGCAGGTATTTTTTCCATTGCCAAATTACAAGAGTTGATGCCTTGATAGTTATTTTGCCATAAACCATGCAAAAAACCACCCGCATCGGCAGATGTTAATTGAGCATTGTAGAAATCGTAGTGCTTGTTTGAGCCGTCATTCGCTTGAACCACCTCATCTACACCGTATTCCCAGAGCGAAAAACATTGTTCGCCATTTGGTTTCCAACGCAAGGAACTGTAAGCGGCATTGATAAGGTCTTCCATCCCTTTTTCAGTGTCATAGTAAGCATAACCTACGGTAGCCACTTGCTCTTCAACTAAAAAATCTTTACAAGATGGCACTATAACGAGCGTTGCTAATAATAATATTGGATATAATATCTTCTTCATTTTATTATTTTTTTTTAATTAAAATCATTGAAAATACTGAGGGGGTGTTAGATTTCAAATTTTATATTTCAAATTTTGAACGAATAATCAATATGAAATCTAAAATTTGAAATAAACAATTATAAACCAACACGTACCCCGAAAGTAAATTGCTTTTCCGTCAAGTTGATACCAAAAAGTTGGTCATTGAAGGTACGGCTTGAGCTTGAAAACTCTGGGTCTGTGATTTTGAACGGACTCCACATCATTGGATTTTGTGCTGTTCCGTAAATATAAAGGCTTTTCAAACCTGTTTTTGAAATCAAATTTGCAGGCAGATTATAACCCAAAGTTACGTTCCGTAATTTCACAAATGAGCCATCTGTATATAAATACGATTCTGGATTGATAGGACGCTCTTGTTGTGCGTTGGCTTTCGGATACACTGTGTTTTCACGGTAAGGTGTCCAATAATTGTCTCTCAAAACACCCGCACCCGCATCGTTGTAGCGACCCGTTAAAGTAGCACGATAGTAAGAGTTCAGGATGGTTTGACCCATACGGGCATATACCATAGCCGATAATTCAAATCCTTTATAAGAAAAAGTATTAGTCAAGCTACCTGTCCAATTTGGCACATTGCTACCAATGATTTTACGGTCGTTAGATGGGTCAATTTTTTTATCGCCATTGATGTCTAAGAATTTACCCAGACCCGGTGTTGCACCATATTCTGCTGCTGCTGCTTTTTCTGCAATTTTCCACACGCCTTGATGTGTATAGTCATAGTAAGCAACAACAGGCTGCCCTATAAACCAACGATTGCCTATATCATCATTTGTACCACCATAGAGTTTTACAATTTCTTCTTTGTTTTTAGTAAAGATGACATTAGAATTCCACCGGAAGTTGCTACGGTCAATATTGATGGTATTCAAAGCTAATTCAACACCACTGTTGCGTGTAGCACCGATATTTGCTTGGATACTACCAAAACCCGAAGCTGTTGGTATTTGTCTATCCATCAACAAATCGGTTGTATTGGCACGATATACATCAAAAGTACCACTGATACGGTTATTCGCTAAACTGAAATCTAAGCCCACATCCACTTGGTCTGTCTTTTCCCATTTCAAATCTGGGTTAGCAATCAAGTTGGGTACAAAACCCCAAGCGGCACTGTTATCCCATGCGTAGCGGGTTTTTGCCAAGCCACCACCTGTACTATACGGATTAACAGCCGCATTACCTGTACGACCATAACCTGCTCTCAATTTCAATTCATTGAAGATTTGAGAGTTTTTCAAAAACCCTTCTTCATGTATTTTCCACGCTACGGCAAATGAAGGAAATATATCCCATTTGTTGCCTTCTGCCAAAACAGAAGAACCGTCACGGCGCAAAGAAGCGGTGAAAAGATATTTATTATCGAAAGAATAATTGACACGTCCCATGAACGACATCAACTTGACAAGCGTGAAATTGCTACTAAAAGCATCAGCACCTGTTGCGTTAGTTGAACCTAAGTTGTAAAACTTTTGCGAGTTATAAGGTAAATCTTGTACTTCCAAGTTAATATTTTCAAAACGGTCGTTCTGAATACTTTGGAGAAGTGTTACGCCAAAATCGTGTTTTTCACCCAAAGTTTTATTGTAGTATAAAAGATTTTCTAAAGTATAGTTGTAGCGTTGGTCGTTTTGATAACGACCATAAGTAGTACCCCCACGACGGGTATTGGTAGCAGATTCTTGGAACATACCCCGTCTAAACATCGTAAAGTCAGGTCCAAAATTGGCGCGATAGCGCAAGCCCTTTGCCAATTCGTATTCTGCATAAAAGCTACCAAAAAAGCGGTTCGTTTTGCGATCGTCAAGTTCACCTGTGATACTATTTAACGGGGTAAAAATCAAAGCATCACCACCTGGGTAATTGATAACATTACCAGCGGCATCATAAGGTACTGCGATAGGCAATTGCCCAGAAGCAACACCATAGACATCTGAACCCCAATCCTGTTGTATCAAGTTACCATTGATATTTGCGCCTACTTTGAGTTTATCCGTTACATTCCAATCTAAGCCCAAACGCGTGCTATATCTTCTATAATCTTGTCCTTTTTGGATACCTTGATTGTCGAAATAACCCAATGAAAAGCTAACACCTAAGTTATCGCTACCGCCAGTAATACCAATTTGATGATTTTGCTGACGACCAGTACGTAAAACAAGGCTTTGCCAATCCGTCGTGCGTACTTTTGATGGGTCGTACATGAAAACACTATCCGAAGTGACCCAGTTTGTTGGCACATTGTCTTTATACAATTGCATAATCGCTTTTTCTTCTGCTGTTGCAGGGCGTTTTTGAGCGATACGCTTACTTCTATCAACCCATGTATAAGCATCCGCTACCGATTCCCACAAGTTATTGTCTTGATTACCAAAAAAAGCAAAATCTTGCTCTGGGTTTGGGAAAGCCGTTGTATAATCTGTTAAAGTTGAGTTATGGCGTAAACCTTCACGGCGCAATTCTGCCATTTCGCCACCATTCAACATATCTAAAGGAATAAGCGGACTTGAAACACTCGTTGAACCACTATAAGTGATTTGCGATTTTCCTTTTTTTCCTTTTTTCATCGAAACGAGGATAACGCCATTTGCGCCTCTTGCCCCATAGATAGCCGTAGCGGAAGCATCTTTCAAAACTTCAATTGATTCAATATCCGTTGGATTGAAATCATTGATACTGGCTCCTTCCGAAAGAGGGATACCATCAACAACGAAAAGGGGACTATTCGTAGCGTTCAAAGAACGATTGCCCCGAACACGGATTGAAGGGAAAGCACCCGGACGCGCACTACTTTGAACAATATCCACACCCGCAGCTTGTCCTTGCATCGCTTGAACAACATTAGTTGCGGGTATTTTTTCAAGCTGTTTTGATGTGATAGACGATACAGAACCCGTCACATCGCTTTTTTTAACCGTACCATAGCCAACCACGACTACCTCCTGTAAGGCTTTACCCTCACTCAAAGAAAGGTCAATGACTGTACGATTATTAATAGATAATTCCTGTGGTTCGTAACCTACAAATGAGAAAACCAAAGTACCATTGCCATCAGCAACTTTTAATTGGTACTTGCCATCTGTATCGGTAACAGCTCCGTTTGAAGTGCCTTTTACAACGACGCTCGCGCCAATCAAAGGCTCGCTTGTTGCTGCATCTTTAAGCGTACCTGATATTGTAATTTGTGCATAAGACCACACACTACACAGCATAAAAGCAAATAAGAGTTTAACATTTTTCATCATTCTAGTTGTTTAATTAATAAATAACATAATAGATAATAGGTATCTTCTAATGCAATAAGATTTAATTACAAAATTAAGTATGTCGGGAATAAATTGGATAGGTTAGTATTTGATTTAATTTTTCATGTAATGCCCATAAATTTGCTTGATTTTCATTATTTTTTACGAATATAGTTTGGTTATTCAAATTAAAAGACAAATTTGAATAAAAAGTATTTGATTTTATAATAAAGCATCATCTAAATAATTCAGAACAACGGAAACGTTACCGATACTGAGGGGGGTGCCTTACCGAACCTTGTCTATTTTCGTCTTCTTTTTTTATCTAATTCTAACATATAAGTACATAGGACATATAACTTAAAATAATTATAATTTTTGAAATAAAAGAAAACTATGTGTCCTCTGTACCCATGTTTTAAAAATATAACTACATGAAAATCAATGTTTTAATTCTATTCCTTCTATTCAATACAATTGGTGTATCTCGAGATAATCGGGAGGAGGTATTCGATTTCTATTGTCAATTACCTATTGTCAATTACGAAAAAGAAAGTGCCGTAGATGCCCTGCCCAGCAAAAAGAAAATCATCGCCAAAATGACCCTCGCCAACGCTTATTTTATGCAAAAATGGGCTGACCCAACTAAGGAAATCGTCACCGAAAGGGCAAGACCTTCTAATATATGGACACGCGCAACCTACTACGAAGGCTTGTTGGAACTGCATAAACTCGCTCCCAAACAAGCCTATTTGGACTATACGCTGCAATGGGCGAATTTTCATAAATGGAACCTTCGCAACGGTACTAAAACCCGCAATGCCGACGACCAAACCTGCGGGCAAGTCTATATTGACCTCTATCTGATGGATAAAAAACCTGAACGCCTTACAGCTATCAAAGCCAATATGGATACCCTATTGAGTGATACCCGCAACGACCATTGGTGGTGGGTTGATGCCCTTCATATGGCGATGCCTGTCATGGCAAGGCTTGGCACCCTATATAATGATAATCGCTATTTTGAAAAAATGCACACCATATATATGTACTCAAAAACCCAACACGGCGGCAAAGGCTTATACAACCCTGCCGACAAACTCTGGTGGCGCGATAAAGATTTTGTGCCACCTTATAAAGAACCTAATGGCGAGGATTGTTATTGGTCAAGGGGTAATGGTTGGGTATTGGCGGCAATGGTGCGCGTATTAGATGTGATGCCCAAAGATGCACCGCATCGAGATGAATATCTGCAAATGTATAAAGACATAGTAGAAGCCCTTGTACCACTCCAACGCGCCGATGGTTTTTGGAATGTCAGTCTGCACGACCCCAATCACTTTGGCGGTAAAGAACTGACGGGTACGGCTTTTTTCACCTACGGCATGGCATGGGGTATCCGACAAGGTATTTTGGAT
>JAYVKQ010000254.1:0-2153 GCA_043768285.1 Saprospiraceae bacterium
GCTAACAAAGATTTGGGCAAATGTGGTCAAAGTCTGAATGAATACATGGCGCAAATTTCGGCTTGTGAGAAAGAAAAAGAACGCTTGAAAGGTGAAATCAAAACACTTGAAACCTCGGCTAAAATCCGTCAAGAGCAAATAGAAGACATCAAAACCCAACGCGATAAGCAAGTAACGCAAGTGGGTGATTTGACCGTTTTGTCGCAATCTGCCAATCAAAATATTAAGGAAACATTGCAACAGTTGGAGAAAAAAGACCAATATATCCACCTTTTGCAAGCCGCCAAAACGAAAGCCGATAGTATCAATTTGGCGTTAGCCGTCAATTTAAAAGGCGTACTAAGTGATGGTCTTGCCGATAAGGACGTAGAGGTGAAAGTAGATAAAACAGTGGTGTTTGTCAATTTATCTGATAAAATGCTGTATCAAAGTGGTAGCGCAAATATTACTACAAAGGCAAATGAGGTATTGGGTAAAATCGCTAAAATCATAGAAAGCCGTCCCGATTTGGAGGTAATGGTAGAAGGCTATACGGATAATGTGCCTATGAAAAGCGCGTGTATGGATGATAACTGGGATTTGAGTGTAAAGCGTGCTACATCGGTTGTTAGGGTTTTGCAGAAAAATTTTCAAGTCAATCCGAGCCGCCTTATTGCGGCGGGCAGAAGTGAATATAATACTTTAGCAACTAACGATACACCAGAAGGGCGTTCTATCAATCGCCGTACCCGCATTATCATTTTGCCAAAGTTAGACCAGTTTTATGATTTATTAAACCCGAATAATGTGCCACGATAAATCGTTTTGGTCTAAAAATAGGGAAGGGTACTAAAAAATGCTTTCTAAATTGTCGAATTTAGAAAGCATTTTTTTAATATTACAGCGCGTTGATATTTACAAAAACGCACTACCCTAATAATAATTAAACAATAAGGCTATCTTTTGTTTTCGGTTGAAAATAAAGGACATTTCTAAGCGAATTCGGTTTATTAATACATTCTCTGTTGTTAAAAGATGGAAAAAGTTGTCCGTGGGCTTCGGCGTATTGGCAGCTTTTTTCTTTTTGCACGTGAGCTGCCTTATTTAATAACAAATTCTACACGTCTATTGACCGCCCGTTCATCTTCCGTTTTTGGGTCAGCAATAATAGGCTGACTGCCTCCAAACCCTTTGGATACAATCCTACTATCCGCAATGCCTTTGCTTATCAAATAATCGGCAACCACTTGTGTGCGGCTGACCGAAAGCTCAATATTCTTTTGCGTATCGCCCATCACATCGGTATGCCCATTGAGTTCAATCTTAGCGGCATCCTTATTTTTGAGAAAATCCACAACTTTATCCAATCTTTCAATAGAGTTATCGGTCATTTTATTGACACTTCTGATGAAAAAGACTTGCTTGACGGTCAAATCTTTATCCATTTTTTCAAAAGTAGTAACGGTTTGACCCGTTTCTTTTGCCTTTGATAATGAAGGGGCAGTAGTTGGCTTGGGTTGTGGTGGTATTACTTTTTTGGGTTCAACTTTTTTAGCCGCCATTGCTGGTGCAGGTATCAATTTAGGGACAGTATTGGGCTGATACAAATAGCCACCCGAAACAGGTTTGAAATTTGAGTATTTAAAATTGGGACTATTCACTTGGCTGGGGGTCTGCCATAATAGAGTGATTTCGCCTTCGAGCATAGCATTGAAATACTCCACTTTTATAGCATATGTCTTATCCTTTTCAAGCATGATACTGTTTGAAAAATCGCCCATGTTATTTAAACCCCACGCATTTATCAAAGGCACATCATTGACCCATAGGCGTATGCCATCATCCACTTTTGCTGAAAAAAGATACTTGCCTGTTTCGGGTGCTAAGAGTTTCCCTGTCCAACGCACAGAATAATACGCCCTATCAACGACCCCATCTTGTGGGCTTGAATGCCACCAACCAAATTCAATTTTGGCATCGGCGCGGGTCATCACTTTTTGTTCAAAATTAGTTCCATTGTAATATTCGCCAATTAAGCCATCTTGGGCTTTTAGTAGCGATAAAAAACATAAAAAACAGAGTAACATTGTAATTTTCATAGCATTTCGATTTAATAAGTAATGAGGATAGTAGGTTCAAATCCAATAAATCCGTTAGGATTTGTACATTTATAG
>JAYVKQ010000255.1:0-5912 GCA_043768285.1 Saprospiraceae bacterium
CGTACAGAAATACACCCCAACGCCTTTCGAGCGAATGAGCTTTATAATAGTTTCAATCTGACTCAACAGTGCCTTACTTGCTTCGTTGAAAACAAGATGGGCTTCGTCAATAAAAACGCACAATTTGGGTTGGTCTATATCGCCTTCTTCGGGGAAGGTCGCATATATTTCTGCCAACAATTGTAGCATAAATGTAGAAAATAACTTAGGACGGTCTTGAATATCGGTCAAACGAATAATGCTGATAATGCCGCGCCCTTGGTCATCGAAGCGCAATAAATCAGCAACGTCAAACGAACGTTCACCGAAAAACTCGGCTGCGCCTTGTTGCTCCAATTCTATCACGCGACGCAATATCGTCCCTATCGTCATGGGCGATATATTGCCATATTCGCTTTTCAATTCATCTTTGCCTTCATTGACAAAGTAATTCAAGACTTTTTTAAAATCATCTAAATCCAATAACAGCAAGCCATTATCATCACAATATTTATATACCACACTAACAACACTGCTTTGCGTATCATTGAGGCTCAATATTTTAGAAAACAAAACGGGTCCAAATTCTGTAACCGTAGCACGCAGTCTTGCACCCTTTTCAGCCGAAAGGGTCAAAAACTCTACGGTATTGCCACTTGGCGTATGAGATATGCCTATTTTTTGATGCCTTTCAGCAATTTTTGGATTTGAAGAACTCGCTACAGCGATACCCGATAAGTCCCCTTTGATATCCATCAACAAAACGGGCGTACCTTTTGAAGCCAATTGCTCTGCCAATACTTGTAGGGTTTTGGTTTTGCCCGACCCTGTTGCTCCTGCAATCAAACCATGACGGTTCATGGTTTTTAAGGGAATAGATACTTTACTATTAGGCACAACAACATCATCGAGCATGGCGCCGCCCAATTCAATACTTTCACCCTGAAACTGATACCCCTCAGTAATTTTGGACTTAAATTCTTCTATTTTTGACATCATTAATTTAATGGATAATTGACAATGGACAATAATGAAACTCATCATTCTTTGGTTTACATGTCATTTGTTCGCAGATTTAGGGTAAGATTTTTGATAAAAAAGTACAACTTACCTACCAGACAAAATGAAACATCCCATTATTATTGAAATATCGCACAAACATAAGCAAGTTCTAAGTATCCTACAACGATTTTAAAGTATCCGTATTAACTTTTGGCTTAAAAATGCTTTTCCGTATCAATATTTTATAAAGATATGTTGTATAATGTTTATTTTTGTTACATCATTCTAAATAGTCACTCAATATGATGTACAATGGAAGCATATGGTCAAGTTCTTAATATAGCAATGCCTATTTTTATACTCCTTTTTGTAATAGAAAAGTTCTTTGCGTGGCGCATGGGGCAACAGCAAGTTATGCGTGGTCTGGATAGCGTGTCAAGTTTCAGTTCGGGCATCACAAATGTCATCAAAGATGTGTTGGGTTTGAGCGTTAATATCATTGGTTATCAATGGCTTGTGATGCATTGCGCTTTATTTGAGATAAAAGCAACGGTGTGGACATATATCATTGGTTTCATTGCGATTGACCTTGCGGGCTATTGGGGACACCGCCTCAACCACGAAATAAATTTTCTCTGGAATAGGCATATCATCCACCATAGTAGCGAGGAGTTTAACCTATCGTGTGCTTTGCGTCAAACAGTGTCGGCGTTTGTAAATTATTTTACTATATTCCTTATACCCGCTGCGCTTTGTGGTGTACCTACGCAGGTGATTGCTGTTATTGGTCCATTGCACTTGTTTATGCAGTTTTGGTATCATACCCGCTTAATTAACAAAATGGGTTTTTGGGAATATATCATCGTTACGCCCTCGCACCACCGCGTGCATCACGCCATCAATCCAGAATATTTGGATAAAAATCACGGGCAGATTTTTATTTTTTGGGATAAATTATTTGGTACTTTTCAAGAAGAATTGCCCAATGTACCACCTGTATTTGGTATTACAAGACCTGTCAGAACGTGGAACCCAATCAAGATAAATTTTCAACATTCATTTTTACTCTTGAAAGACGCTTGGCGTACTAAAAAACTTTGGGATAAACTGCGCATTTGGTTTATGCCCACAGGCTGGCGACCTGCCGATGTGATAGAAAAATATCCCGTAGAAAGTATCAAAAATGTCTATAATTTCGAAAAATACGATACCAAGCCTTCGCAAGCCTTAGTCGTGTGGTCGTGGGTGCAGATGTTTTTTAACTACTTTTTATTAATGTATTTCTTTGCATACATCGGTAAGATTGGCACACCTAATATTTTTATTTACGGTGCGTTTATCATTTTTTCAGTCTATGCTTATACTGATTTGATGGATAAAAATAGGAGTGGATTTTATTTAGAAACGCTCAAATCGTTGATTGGGTTGTCGCTCATATATACGATGGGCGATTGGTTTGGGGCAAGCGCATTTGCCCCTTTTTATACCTATATTGCAGCTATGTATTTTGTCGTTTCTATTGGCGTAACAGCATGGTTTGCTTATATTGATTTTAAACCAGTTACGGTTAGGCAGTTATCAAATGGGTAAAAATATGAGCGCGTTTCGCGCCATTAAGCTATAATCATGACTGAGGGGTGTACCGTTTTTATATTACACGGAGGTTAAACAGAGAAGACACAGCGTTTCACAGAGTTTTTCTTGATTTTGTCTTATACTGGTAACTTCGAAAATCTCAGAAATAAACATTTTGACACTACGTGTCATAGAAAATTGAGCAAATGTAAATGACTCGTAGAGTCAAAATGTTTATAATAATCACGATTTTCAGCTTTTCGCTCTGACACGTAGTGTCAAAATGTTTATTTCATAGATTTCCGAAGTCACCAGTTTATAATAAATCTCTAATATCTCTGTGAAACAAGATGTCTTCTCTGTTTAAACTCTGTGTAATAATAAATTGTTATTTACTCAATAACGTATATGGTTAATTTCATGTTATTATTGCACCGAAATACGTCTAAATAAAACAGTACAACGTTAATTGACAATCACTTTTAATAATTATTTTTAACAAAACAAAAGAAACTATGACAAATATGTCAAAATTCGTAAAAGTAGCCTCATTATCACTGGTCTTTATATTTTTCAATCAATGTGCCCGCAATCCTGTGACGGGTAAAAAGCAGATGATGCTGATGTCCGAAGCACAGGAAACAGCAATGGGCGCAGAGTCGCATCCGCAAATCATGGCGGAATATGGCGAATATCAAGACCCGAAATTGCAAACCTTCCTCAATGATATAGGTCAAAAAATGGCAAAAGTATCGCACCGCCCGAATTTGCCTTTCAAATTTCAAGTCGTGGATTCGGATGTCGTAAATGCCTTCGCTGTACCAGGTGGCTATGTGTATTTTACGCGGGGTATATTAGCGCATTTCAACAACGAAGCGCAATTGGCAGGGGTATTGGGTCACGAAATTGGGCACGTTACTGCACGCCACAGTGCCGAGCAATATACCAAGCAAATGTTGGGTCAAGTGCTATTCATTGGGGCTATGATTGCTTCGCCTAAATTGGCGCAATTTGGCGAACAATTGGGGCAAGGCTTGCAAATGATGTTTTTGAAATTCAGCCGCGATAATGAAACGCAATCTGACGTTTTGGGCGTTGAATATTCTTCTAAAATTGGCTACGATGCGCGACATATGGCAGATTTCTTTGGCACTTTGGATAAGTTAAGTGGCAGTGCGGAAGGTAGATTACCAACTTTTTTATCCACACACCCTGACCCAGGTGAGCGCAACAAAAAAGTAAAAGAAATGGCTATTGCCTATCAGCAAAAAACGCCCATGCAAAACTATATGGTCAATCGGGATGGCTATTTAAAATTGATAGACGGCATTATTTACGGTGAAGACCCTAAGCAGGGCTACGTGGACAATAGCGTTTTCTACCATCCCGAAATGAAGTTCCAATTTCCAATACCAAAGGGTTGGAAACATCAAAACTCGCCCCATCAATTCCAAATGGCTTCGCCAGACCAAAAGGCGATGATGGTCTTGATGCTCGCTGCCGAAAAAACTGTTAACGAAGCAGCACAAGCCTTCACAACCAAGCATAAATTGCAGGTTGTGGATAGCAAAAATACCACAATCAATAGTTTGCCCGCACTCATAACGGTATCTGAACAAGCAGCTGACCCGCAACAACAACAACAGGGACAACAAGCAGCTCCTGCGGTTCGCATTGCCAGCACATATATTTTGTACAATGGCAATGTCTATATGATACATGGCGTGTCAGAAACAGCGAATTATAGAACGAATGAAACAGCTTTTGCCGTTACGATGAAAGGTTTTGCTGCCTTGACAGACCCAGCCAGAATCAATGTAAAACCAGAGCGTATTCAAATAAATTCGGTCTATAATGCGGGTACTTTCTCCGAAATACTGAGGGGGTATGGTGTGCCTGATGCGCGCATGAAGGAGATGTCTGTTATCAATGGCATCGAATTGACGGAGCGCGTAGAGCGTGGCACTTTGATAAAGACGGTTAGTAAAAGCAAGAGTTGATATTTTTTTGAGGAACACGGATTAAACGGATAAGGCGGATATGCACGGATTAAAAAAAAACCGTGCATATCCGCCTTATCTGTTTAATCCGTGTTCCTATTGACTTAATTCACATATTAACAAGACGTTAAGCCTGATAGTATATAAAAACTCAAAATTTGGTTTAAAATTTGTCGCACATAAGTTATTGGATTTTAAACAGTTATCACAATAGGCATCTACACAATGAAATACCCTACACTTATCCTGTTTTTTAGTTTTTTTCTTGCTCAAAATAGTCTTGTGGCACAAAAATTTGGCTATCCCAAAGTGCATGAGCGTCAGTTGATTGGCACTAAGTGGCGATACACCTATACCCTCCATTTAGAAACCAATACTACTATCCACCAAGCTGATAAGGATTATCAATATTTCTTATTTTTTAAATATGATTTCACGTTTGAGCAATTCCTACATGGCAAATTTGCGAAAGGGAATTGGAGTTTGAGCGAGTCCACGCTGTTCTACCCTTTTCGCAATATTCAAAAATTTGATATTCCGAGTATCAATAATAAAAGTTTGATATTAGAATTTCAACAGCCCAATACGTCAGGCACCTATCAATATCATTTTGTGGCGGTAGAAAGTAAAGATGCACCTTTTGTGCGCCCTGCCGATGAATTACCCGAAGTCATTGTAGAAGCCGAAGGAGGAAAACAAGCGAAAAAGAGGTCATGGTGGGCAAGTTTGACGCAGCGCAATAAAAATACTGAGGGGGGTGATGGAAAAGATAAAGAAGCCGATAAAAGTAAAGAAACGCTCTATTTTAGTGCCGAATTAGTCGGTGGCGGCTACTATGGCGGTATTGACCCCGTAGTGAAAGACTTTATCCGCATCAACGGCGATGGGCGTTTGGTACAGGAGTTTCAAACTGTTAGTCAGCCTTTGCGCGTTGTTAAAAAGACGCTCTCGAAACAACAATTGGAACAATTTGGCGAATGGGTGACGCAGCAAAAGTTTTTCGATATGCAGCGTATGTACGATTGCAACAGCCCCGCTTGCGAAAAGCGCAAATTGATAAAACCCACGCCAATTCCCCTCCGCTTGATGATTGCTTACGGCGATAAGCGCAAAGTCGTCACTATTGCTATTTGGGGCAAAGACCAATACAATCTCCAATATGTCAATTACCCACCCGCCCTTGATAATATTATAGATGCCATACAGAAAATGGCTAATCGGATAGAAGTGAAATGAAGTATGAAGTATGAAGTATGAAGTATTTGTACATTGGCTTTTACATTTCGCAGGGCGATTGAAATCGCCCCCTATTGATTTTAACCACGAAAACCCATCAATAGGGGGCGATTTCAATCG
>JAYVKQ010000256.1:0-4443 GCA_043768285.1 Saprospiraceae bacterium
CTCAACTCATACTTCAACAAGCCCAAAATTACAGGATTAGCTACATTTAACTAACAATAGCAACCAATTATTATTCGTTTTACTATAAAAAACTGATAGACTTATGAAAAAAACGATTTTAGCCTTGACTGTTATAGTCGCTTTCACGGTACGCACCCTTGCACAAGATTTGCATTTTGGCTTTCAATTAAGCCCTTCATTCAGTAAAATGTCCACCGACGTATCCAAAATCAATGGGTCTGGCGCGGCTACTGGCTTAAAAATGGCGGTAATCGCTGAAAACCGTTTTAGCCAAACGTATGCCATCACATCGGGTATTGGCTTCCATTTCAACGCAGGAGGTCGCCTTTTGTTAGATGCACCGAGCCGTTATTGGACAAAATCATGGGGCGAATTTGATAAAAAGCCGAATGTAACGGGCGATTCTGCCGCTTTCGTTGGTGGTACGCGCTTTAGATACAGCATCAATTTTGTCGAAATCCCTATTGGTCTGAAAATGCGAACACTCGAAACAGGGTCGCATATCCGTTATTTTTTAGAGCCACATTTGAATTTTGGCTTCAAATCAAATGCAAAAGGCGATATTGATAAAAACACAGCTTACGAGCAAACGAAAATCAACATCAAATCAGAAGTTAATTTTATAAACCTCTCGTGGGGTATCGGTGGCGGTGGCGAGTATGTCATCAATAACAATACGGCTATTGTATTGGGTTTATATTACCAACGCGGCTTTTCTGACATAACAGATAATAATGGTCGCACTTTTGATACCGATGGTAAATCGAATGGTAAAAATGATACATCGAAAGGGATAATTTCAAGTGTGACGGTGCGCTTGGGCGTTATGTTTTAATTGTGTAGAAATCTAAAAAACAAAGAAAAATGTGTCATTGCGAGGAGGTACGACGAAGCAATCTGCCCAATTACCTACGAAATCTTTCTTTAAATTAATGTAAGAAATACTGCGATATGTAACAGATTGCTTCGTCGTACCTCCTCGCAATGACACCTTTTTCCTTGTTTTCTTTTAAACAATATTGACCTCCGTCATCAATGCAATTCCAAATTTTTCTAAAACGGAAGCCTGTATTTTTTCTGATAACTCCTTGATTGCCAAACCTTTACCACTACCATAATTAACCAACACTAAGGCTTGTTGCGCATGAACGCCCACATCGCCAAATCGTTTTCCTTTCCAACCACATTGCTCTATTAGCCATCCAGCCGCGACTTTTACACCATTGGTCGTAGGATAGCCAACCATATTAGGGTATTGATTTTTTAAAATATAAAACTGCCCCTGACTGATTTCTGGATTTTTAAAAAAGCTCCCCGCGTTGCCCAATACTGAGGGGTCGGGCAATTTGGATTGTCGGATATGGACAACAGCTCGAGATATATCTTGAATGGTCGGATTTTCGATGCCCATATCCGTTAGTGTCCTTTGAATATCGCCATATTGAGTATGCAATATATGGTGTGCTTTTTTTAATTTTAAATAAACTTTCGTGATGCAGTATTTGCCTTTCAAGTCCGTTTTAAAAACAGACTGCCGATAGCCAAATTGACAATTTTCTTTTGTAAATACTTCAATATCAAGCGTTTGCAAATTCAGAGCTTCTAATTTTACGAAAATATCTTTTAGCTCTACGCCGTATGCCCCGATGTTTTGAATGGGTGCAGCACCCACTGTGCCAGGTATTAGTGATAAGTTTTCAACACCGCCCAGATTGTTTTGCAATGCCCATAGCACGAAGCTATGCCAATTTTCTCCCGCACCGATTTCTACGATAACATCCTCGTGCAACGGAACGCTGTTCCGTTGTGTCATGTCGTGCAAAGGAACGTTGTTCCGTTGTCCAGTGTCACTTTCAACGGAACGGCGTTCCGTTGCACTTACCCCCTCAGTATTTTCAAGTGTCTTAATACCTTTTATATTATTTTTTATAAAAAGCCAATTATAGAAATCTTTCGTAAATAAAACATTAGAACCACCGCCCAAGAGGTAAAGATGCAATGTATTTTCAGATAAAACTTTTTGCAAAGCAGTAACAGTTTTCACAGCTACAAGTCTTTTGCAGTATGCTTCAATACCAAAAGTATTGACAGTCAATAGATTATATTTTTTATTCAATAACATTTTAGTATATTTAAAGTGCAAATATAATTCTATAGTTTATTTTGCAAATACCCATTTTTTCACGACATTTGCCCCGCTTTTTTATATAAAATAATTAAACACAACTTAGGTTTAATCAGATATGCAAGTTAAAGACGTTAAAGAAATTTTGGCTTCGCCGAAAAAAATCATTATAACATCGCATCGCAATCCCGACGGCGATGCAATCGGCTCGTCTTTGGGTTTATATCACTATCTCATTCAGTTGGGGCATGACGTAACGGTTGCGTTCCCTTCCGAATATCCCGTTATTTTTGAATGGATGCCCGATGCTGATAAAATCCTTATTTTTGATATTGAGCAAACCCGTACCCGCGAGATTATTGAAAGTTCGGATATAATTTTCGCCCTCGATTACAATGGTTTAGATCGCATTGATAAAATGGGTGACATCATCAGACCCCTCAGTACTACGGTCAAAATGATGATTGACCACCACCGCGAACCTGAGCCTTTCGTGGATTTTATGCTGTCTGATATTACAGCTTCCTCAACGTCCGAGTTGGTATTTGATTTTATAAAAATGTTGGACGACGGGGACAAAATAACGAAAAATGTAGGAGAATGTCTCTACACGGGTATTATTACGGATACAGGGTCATTCAAATTCGGTACTTCGCCCAAGCTATTCAGAACGGTTGCAGAGTTAGTCGAACACGGCGTTGATGATTATAAATTGCAAGACCTCATCCACAACTGTTTGCCCGAAAGAAACTTGCGCCTATTGGGTCATGTGTTATATAATCGCATGGAAGTTTTGCCCGAATTTAAAGTCGGTTTGGTATGGCTTACAAAAAGAGATTACGAAGTTTTTGATATACAACGCGGTGATACTGAGGGGATTGTGAACCATGTACTATCCATGAAGGATGTCAAATTGGCGTGTTTCATAACCGAACAGCCCACAATTGTGAAAATTTCGATGCGCTCAAAAGGTGACATCAATGTCCAAGAAATTTGCAAAGCGCATTTCAACGGTGGTGGTCATAAAAACGCTTCGGGCGGCTATTCTTACGCGACTTTGAAAGTGACGATGGATAAATTTAAGAACTTATTGCCACAGTATCAGGAGAAGATATTGGCTTGATAACTAATTGATTATTAATTTTTTAACTATAAATTTCTACATGAAAAGAATACAATTGAGCCTTTTAGCCCTCGCCGTTTTATCGTTGATGATGGCTTGCAATAAAGGGGGCGCGGGCAAAACGCCAAGCGGCTATGACTACATCATACACAAAAGCGGTAATGGCGCAAAACCTAAATTAGGCGACTATGTAACGGCTGATATGTACGTAAAAAAAGATACATCTTTGCTTTATTCCTCGTCTATGCGCGGCAGAAGCGAAATGTTTATTATTGAAGATTTGAAAGACATCAAAGACCCCGTAACGAAGATGCTTTTAGAAGGTATCCGCTTATTGGGCAAAGGCGATAGTGCAACTTTTATCATGAAATTGGACAGCGTGAAAACGCCACCACAAGGTTTTGAAGGCGCGAAAGAAGCCCGTATTACCTTCGCCGTGAAAGACGTGATGAACGAAGACGGTTTCGTGAATACGCTCCAGCCACAAGAAAAAGAAATGTTCCTTTCGATGAAGCCTGTCCGCGCCCGCGCAAAAGCGGTAACAGATAGTACCGAAACATTAGCGAAAGATTTTGCGGCGGGTAAACTACCTGCCAATGTTCAAAAAACGGCTTCGGGCTTGCAATATGCCGTGTTGAAAGAAGGTACGGGTGCTATGGCTAAAAAAGGTCAAGCTGTATCGGTTCACTACTATGGTGCTTTGAAAGATGGTACATCATTCGACCAATCTTTCCAACGCGGTCAGCCGATTTCGTTCCCAATAGGTCAAGGTCAGGTCATTCCAGGTTGGGATGAAGGCATTGCGCTCTTGAAAGAAGGCTCAACAGCTGTTTTATTCATTCCTTCTAATTTGGCATATGGTGAAAAAGTAGATCCAAACGGTCCAATACCACCCAATGCTGATTTGATTTTCTATGTAGATTTGGTCAAGGTTATGGATGCGCCGCCTGCACCACAAATGCCTCAAATGCCAACGGGTAAGTAAGTATGAAGTATGAAGTATAAACCCCGTAGTTGAAAGTCAGCTACGGGGTTTATTATTTTGTGTAAGAAATTGAATATCAATTATATAAAACACAAAAATCGACAATATTCCAGTAATACCGTGTATGGATAAAAGGTATTTGTACATTAATATTTACATTGCGCAGGGCGATTGAAATCGCCCCCTATT
>JAYVKQ010000257.1:0-3302 GCA_043768285.1 Saprospiraceae bacterium
GTGAAATTCGTAAATTCGCCAAATTCGTGGCTCAAAATTGTTGTAAAAAATAATACACGATCGGTACAAGTAGAAGTGATAAAGGTATTGAAATTGCCAGCATTTTAGTAACCAAAGGGGGATTCAGCCCTTTCCGAATCGCCACTATGCCAATCGTGTTCATCGAACCCAAAGTTGAACCGACCACACTGACTTTGGCAGCAATACTTGTTTGTTTAAAAAAAACGAAAAATACTAAAAAAATGAATAGCGGGGCGAGTATCAGCTTAAAAAAAAGTCCTGTTTTTAAAGCCTTGCTTTGCGTAGCATCGCTCGTAAAATCCATTTGTAGTCCGATGGATAGTAAGGCGGCAACACTCATAGGGCTGCCTAATTTTTCTAAAAATGATAAAAATACTGAGGGGGGGATGTAGTGTATTGTTTTCAAGACTATAGCCATACAAAAAGCGATAAAAGGCGGAAACAGAAGTATGTCTTTAATAATTTTAGCCCAATGCAGCGTTTCACCTTTTTCAGCATAAATAGAAACAACTAAGATACCCGCCGTAGAGCATATCACAAACGTCCCCGCTTGGCTCATCACAATACCCGCTTTCAAACCTTCTGCCCCGTACAGCATTTCAAATATCGGAAAGCCGACAAAAGATATGCTACTGATGCCCGCCACAACTATCAATGCCCCTATCGTTTCGCGGTCAAATCCCGTCCAGCGTTTGGTCGTGTTGAAAAATAAAAACGCAAAACCAAATACCAACCATGCGGCTAATATGGGTAAAAACAAGTCGGCTTTTATATCCAATTCAATACCATAACGCACCGTAATAGCTGGCACAAACACATTGACTATCAAGGCATTAAGCGTCAAAGGCGCATTGTCGGGCAAGGCTTTTACCCCCCTCAGTATTATGCCGATTAGAAGGCAGGATATGAGTAAAATGATGTTTGCCATGCCGTGTTGCTGGACTATAAAAGTTGATTTTTCCAATAAAATAAAGTGTCATTGCGAGGAGGTACGACGAAGCAATCTGTTGTGATTTATTGGATGCTTTTCGTAAAATTTAAACGATAAGTATTAATTTTTGCAAGGATTTTCGTGATAAATGGGCAGATTGCTTCGTCGTACCTCCTCGCAATGACACTTAATTATAATAAAAGAAAACTCAAATGAAAAAAAATCTCACGTTTTCAAAAGAAATCCCTTTATAAGAATGAGAACACCAAAGTAAGAAATTTTAATAAAACCAAGAGGCATTGTGTGAAAAAAAATAGAAAACGACATCATTCATAAGTCAATATCAATAATTAGTGTTCAAAAGATTTTGTTTTAAAAATAATATATTGATTTTCAATACTTTACAATGCTTCTCAACAAAGGTTTAGTAAACTGAAAATTAGTTTTTTTGAAAAAAAACTAATTTTCAGTTTACTAAACCTACGCACGAAACTTTTTAACGCTATCTACCAAAATCCTTTGAACACTAATGATTATCAATTATCCATTTTAAACTATCCATTCTATGAAAACATCCATTTTGACATTAACCTTAATGTTGCTTTGCTTAACGGCAACCCATGCACAAGATTTTCCACAACAAAAAATCGAGAGCAAAATCGAACACGTCACCGTGTTTTTGAACGGCGCACAGGTCAAACGCTCTGCCAAAACGTCTATTCCCAAAGGCAAATCGGACATTATACTGAGGGGTCTGACCCCGAGTCTCGAAACCCAAAGCGTGGTCGTAAAAGGGGACGGCGATTTTACCATTCTCTCCGTCAAACCCCAGATGAATTTCCTCGATGAGCAACGGCGCAAGGATACCATTGTGGCGTTAGAAAATCAAAAAGAAGCGATATGGGAAACCCTTTTGCGCGATAGCACTGAGATGCTGGTTTTGCACAATGAAGAAGAAATATTATACCGAAATCGCGTACAAGTCGTTGGTATTCAACAAACTAATACAAAACCAGAAGACTTAACCAACCTCATCGAAATACAGAAAAAACGCTTGAAAGACATCTATGTTCGCAAGTTTGAATTACAAAAAATTGCCAACCAACGCCGCCGCGAGATGGCAAAATTGACCGCCCAACTCTCAGAACTCAATGCCCGAAAAAGTACCGTCACTGCCGAAATTGTGGTAACGGTAGTGGCTAAAAATAACCCAATTCCCAATGCAAATTTGCAGTTAGAATATCTTGTCCCAAATACCAATTGGTATCCGACCTATGATATTCGCGTACAAAATACGCAAGAACCT
Source organism: Saprospiraceae bacterium (assembly GCA_043768285.1). Taxonomy (GTDB): domain Bacteria; phylum Bacteroidota; class Bacteroidia; order Chitinophagales; family Saprospiraceae; genus JAAFJT01. Next base: position 2,259 of record JAYVKQ010000257.1, read on the forward strand.
ATGCTGACCCAAATGAAAGCCAAAGTGCGCCAAAACTCGGGCGAAGATTGGCGCGAGGTAAAACTGACCCTTTCCACAGGCGAACCCAAGCGGACGGGCGTAAAACCTGAACTCGGTACATGGTATTTGGGGAGCAACGGTTATGGCTATATCTTAGGTCAAAGCATGAACGATATTGCTGATATTGCCAAATTGAAAGATATTAATCAGAAAAACCTTGTGCAAGGTATCATACGTGATGGTGAGACGGGCGAGCCTTTGATTGGTGCTTCGGTGGTTGTAAAAGGGACAACTAATGGTACTATTACGGATATAGATGGGCGTTTTTCGCTTGAAGTGCCTGTTGTTATTGCCCCCATTTTGGTAGTCTCTTATGTCGGTTTTGCAGCTATTGAAACATCTGCAAAAGCGGGTTCTTTTTCTGAAATCAACTTACAAGGTAGTGCAGCATTAGAGGAAGTAGTCGTAGTAGGCTATTCTACTAAGAAAAAACAGGATGCTACGGGTGCTATTTCTACTATATCTGAACGAGAGTTGCAGGGTAGGGTAGCGGGCGTAATGGTTGGAGGTAATAAGGATATACGTTTGCGCGGTGCAAGTAGCTTGGCTAATAAACCTATAAATTCTGTACCACTCAGTATTAAAGAGGAACAAAAGCAAACCACCACGTCTTTTGATATTGAATTGCCCTACACCATACCAACCAACGGCAAAGAGCATCAAGTGGATATTAAAGAAATAACAATGCCCGCTACCTATCAATATGCCTGTGTGCCAAAAATGGATGCCGATGCTTTTTTGACTGCCGAGGTATTGGATTGGGAAAAACACAACCTCATGGAAGGGGAAGCCAATTTGTATTTTGAAGGCACATATCTGGGTAAATCACTTTTGAAAACCAACGATACTGATGATACATTGCGTATATCGCTTGGGCGCGATAAAAATGTAGTGATTAAGCGCGTAAAATTGAAAGATTTTGGCAAAAACAAAGTGTTATCGAGTAAAAGGCACGAGGCACGCGGCTTTGAAATCACGATTAAA